>JBAUOX010001160.1:0-6367 GCA_049579985.1 Isosphaeraceae bacterium
GTAATTGTAACACTATCTTCGTAGCCGTTGCCCTGGACGATTTTCAACAGCCCGAAGTAGTCGGTGACGATCGGCCCGCTCGGGGTCGTGTACCCAGCCGTGTCGGCCGAGATTATGACGGAATCGCCAGCGGCATCGCCCTGGGTTACCGAGATGTTGCCGGCAGTGACTGTGGTACTATCGACGAGGACGGTATCTGGAGTCGTATTAGTCCCGACGTCGCTCTGTATGATCACCACGCAGTTGAAGACGTTGGGGGCGGTGCCCTCTGAGCCCGCGCTGTTGAGTGTAACAGAATCTCCGGCGCCGTCGCCTTGGACGATTTGCAACAGGCCGTACTCTGGATTGAGGTACGGACCTACCGACACCGTGTACCCAGCCGTGTCGGCTGCGATTGTGACGGAATCATCGTTGCCGTTGGCCTGGGATACCTCGATGTTGCCCCAGACTACGGAGCTATCGATGGTGGTCGAATCATAGTTGCCGTTGCCCTGAGTTGTGATGATGTTGGGCGGGCCCCCCGGGGCGAAGCTGCTGGTCGAACGGCCATAAACAGTGATCGATTCGATTTGGATCACATCGTACCATCCGTCGCTCTGCGAGGCCGTCACTCCGAAACCGGTCAGGGCGACCTCGACCTCGCTGGTCACGCCAATTGTGATGACCTGGCTGTTGCCGGTGCCCGCCTGTACGACGGCCAGGCTAAGTATCTGAGAGTCCTCGACGTCGACGTCGTTACCTGTGCCAACGCAGCCTGCCACCGCCGGGCCATAGTCCTGGAGGATCGACGTCGCCCCGAACGTGTCGTTAGCAGCGGAGACCACGTCGCCGTTGGCTACCCCCTCCTCCACTGTCACGGAGCCGGGGACGACATCGTTATTCAACGTAACAGTGGCCGGGCAGCAGCCGTCCTGCTCGATGGAAAGTGAGCTGAAATGGCTGCCGGTAATGCTGGCATTGAGCGCGCCACCGAGGTTGTTGGAGGGCACGGCGGGAGTGCCAGTCGTTGGGAACGTGTAACCGGCGGGAGCATTAGCCGCCTGGCCGGCTGGCAAGGCAGGGGTAGCGCCAGTGGCCGTCGTCGTCGGAGCGTCATAGAGGGCAAACGGGCCCGCGACATCAAGGTTGGTCACGGTGAGGTTGAGGTCCAAGCCTGGAACACCAGGCATGGCGACGCCGGGCGCAACAATGGTGACGCTCGTGAGCGTCCCCGTCCCCGTCCCCGTCGGCGTTCCTATGGAGACATAGTCGGTGTTGTCGTAGCTGCCCGGGAGGTTGACAACGATGCCCAGGACCGCTTGGCTGGTCGTGTACGCCAAGCCGACGGGGAGACCGTTGATCTGGGTCGAATTCAACGCAGGCAGATGAGGATTCGACGAGGGGGCGGGGGTGCCCACGAGGGTAACCGTGCCGTCGGAGTTTTCCGTGACACTGAACGCGTCGTTGTGAGCGTCACCGGTGATCGTGAGGGTGTATGCGCCGGTGCTGGCGTCTTGGGTGAAGCTGGTGACCACGTTGCTGAGCAGCGTGCGGCCCTCCAGGGTTTCCAGGGTGGCCATCCGGCGGCGGCGCTGGCCCTGCCGGGTCCGGTGGCTGTGGTCGGCGTGCCGCGGAAGCCTGGGGCTCTGCGCAAGGAGGCGTGAAAGCCAGGTCATCGTCCGAACTCCTGAGCCTTGGTGCTTGGTCATGGTAACCACACGTCGATACAAATTCTCGAGGAACTCTCACTCATGGACCGGGCAGAGGACAAACCCGTCGATGGCGCCCCGTACCCCGGCGCATCCAGTCGCTCGAGTGTGGCGGGGCTGAAGAGGTTTCGGATTCGACAGCGCCGGCGATCGCTCATGAGGTACCCTCACTCCTAGTAAGCAGGGAGTCGTTAGTCCTAAAACAAGCGTGATGCGAGGATTGACATAGGGTTGACAGTGGCCCGCACCCTGTGAAACAAGCCACGAAACGAGCCGACGGAATTCGGAGAGGCACTCGCACGAAAACGACAAGCGCCTCGCAAGTGCCTTCGTCAAAAGCCTTTAAATAGAGGAGTGCCGCGCCAAGCGGCCTCGCATCACGCTTGGTTTAGGGTTAGTGTCCGGCCGCCGCCACGACGCACTTGCCCCCCCCACTCTAGACAGTAGGTTCCAGGATTTACTGTAGTAACGCAAGTCCTGTAAGGCCAAAGACTTCGGTCACACTGCGCTCGTTACGCATGAGTTAGATAACCATGGCCACATTTACAGAAACGACGAAATAACATCAACATGAATGCGTATGGTGTTTACTCTAAATTGGTGTAAGGCTTTGCGTATTTAGGCTTTGCGCCCCAACCTGAGTTACGCATCACTACGATTGAGACATGTACTCTCGCCACTTTCAATGATCGTTTGTATAGAATTAGTTCAGTAAAACCTGGAAACTGCTGTCTAGAGCGGAGTAAGTGCTGGTGCTACAGCGCAGGCCCGTTACTCGATTAATGGTATAAGTCTGTCCCGAATTGTTGTCGTGCGAGAGGTCCACAAAAGTAGATCGGGTCGGTCGTGCCGGAGCCGACCTGGGGATCGGCATGCAGGTGAATCGATCGCGACCGTTGGCGACCAGGAAGTCCCATCAACAAAGCTGAACGCTCGTCAGCTCTCCGGTCCGTGCCACATTCGCCGTGGACAGCGGTGCGGCCAACGCAGTAAAATACAGTCATATGTGATCATTAGCCCTGTTACAACAAAGACGACGCGCCGGGAAAGAGAGTCGGATCGACCGGCGTCTCCGGCGTCGCCTGCTGCAAAATGCTCACTCTGAGGAGCCCATTCGGATTTGTCCCGAGCGGAGATCACGACCCACAGCACGAGTATTAGGCCCGCTCGTAGCGGTTGCAAGCGGTGGTGACTTAATTAAACGACTCACGAGCGTTTTTTCGACGCAGAGATGAATTGCGGCAACGGGCGTGTCACAAGGGCGAGTTGTGGGCGTATTGGCCTTCGCGCAGCGGGCGAGGAGGCGTACGCGGCTTGGCCGCCTCGTCGGTGAGGAATCCCGGGGCTCCGTCCCTCACTCTCACGCGACACGATGTCCCGCGCGAAATTGCGACACTAAGTTTCGCGCGTTCGCAACCGATTAATTATATTGTTAACTAATATGTCAAATACATAGCACAGCAAGATCATTCGACGGGTAGTCTCCTGAGACTCGCCTCATTGAATTGGTCCGGCTTTCGCCAGCACAATTCCACCTCATTCGGGTCACTGATCGCCCATTCGGCTGTCTCCGCGTCGACCTGCACCACCACCTCTTCCCTCGGTTGACTGCCCCTCGTACATCTTGCCGTGGTACAGCCCGATCTTGCCGCAACCATCCACCCGCCTGGAGGCGCTTGCGGTGAGCGTGGCGTGGCCGGCGGGTCCGCGCGAGACGGCGGCCGAGAGCGGCGTGAGAGCGGGCAAGATAATCAACTATTACACGATATATACATATTGAAGTATTACAATAGGTGACGGTCACCCAGCGTGGGCTCGCAAGGTCGCTGCGATCCAAATAATATGAAGATCTGGATTGTATCTATGTGATCCGGAGTAGCGCGCCGGCCAAGCGGCTGTAGGCCGCTGACGGGGTGACGAACTGGCCGTGGACCGCAACTTGGCGCGACCCGGTGGCGCCTGCTCGAACATCGCAGCCGGTGCGCCTCAAGAAGGACGCACGTGACACGGTATGGTCTGCCGGTTCAGAGGTTTCGAACGTTGCTGGCTCACCTGGGGGGGAAACGCGCTGCCACAACACGTGTGGAGTGACCGGCGATCCCAAGCAGGCGACGTTTCACCAGGTGACTGACGCCGTTGCGCAGCATGCAGTTGCGCTGCGGCTGATCGAGATGGAGCCGGAAACGAATACGTGAAATTAATATAACGCGTGTATTAACAAAGGGATTCCCGTTCTTACCCTCGGGAGCTTCGGACCAAGCCGTCCCAGTCTCGGCGGAAACATGGAGGGACGGACTGTCGATCTTGACCAGCCTGTGGAGTCCCCGCGCGGCGTGGGTTAAGCACAATTAAGCCATGTCCGGTTTAATACACGAACTAAATGTTGACATTCTTCCCCCCCGAATTTCCTTTTTTCGAAAATCATCACTGGCCATTGGGTGATGGAGTGGTATCCGCAATCCGCGCTTGTTATATCGATAGTTGTACCCGCGCCTCAGCAGGATTGAGGACGCAGTGTGATCCATACGGCGGTGGAACGGGACGGGATGCGGTGGAGTGGCCCCGTGGAGTGCTCTGCCACACTGAGCCCCGAGCCTTGCCCAGCTTACGGCACAGACCGAGACTGCGGGACGGGCGAACACGTTAGAGGAGCGATCACCAAAGATCTTCGTGCGCGATGGACGGCTGATCCGTTACGGCTGACCTGTCGAGCCCCTGGCAACTGTTCTGTAGAGGGAACGATGCAACTGTCCAGCCTTTCCCGGGACGAGGAAGAACGATTGGTCGCGCGGTGCCTGCGAGGCGAGGACGCCGCGTGGGAGATGATGTTTCATCTCTATCATCCCCAGTTACTGTCGATCATCAGGGCCTTGATACGCGGCGAGGGCGCCATGGAGCAGGCCGAGGAGATTGCGGCCGCGGTCTGGTCCTCCCTGTGCAGCGAGGCGTTCACTCGCCTCCGGCAGTACGACCCGCGGGTCGGCCGGTTGCTGGGCTACCTCGCGAGCATGGCCCAGAGCGAAATCCGCAGGGGGCGGCGCTCCAAGCGGAGCCGCTATTCTCGCGAATGCATGGCTGCTCGCAAGGAGGCGACCTCGGACGAGATCGGCCGCGGGCTCGTCATTCAGGAATTCCTGGCCACCCTGACCCGCCGGGAACGCGAGTTCTGTATGTCTGATCTCATGAAACAATCCAAGCTTACGGTCCGATCGGAGGTCTCCTTGGCCAACGGATGGCAGCTCCGCAGTCGAATCCTGAAAAAGTTCCGGACCTACGTCCTCCAGGATAGCTGCACGAAATGACAGGATAGCTGCACGAAATGAGATACCGATTTGTCAGGAAACGTTCTTTTGTGGGCCTTAGTATTTATGGGTAGCGGGAGAGGTCGTTGGGAAAGACCGAACGACAACACAGTTACCCGGGTCGTCGCGGATATCATGTTCTTCGATCTACTTGCACTGGTCGAGTGACTATCCCGTTTCAGTGGCCTCCCGATCGAAGCCGAGTTCCTCGACGGCATGTGTCGACGTGCGTTCACTTTGGCAAGGCACCTAGATTCAGATTCAGGAGTTCCGAACCATGACATGGCTTTCACGCCTCCTCCCGCGGAGCCCCAGGCTTCCGCGGCTCGCCGACTACAACCACCGGACCCGGCAGGGCCAGCGCCGCCGCCGGATGGCCACCCTGGAAAACCTGGAGGACCGCACGCTGCTCAGCAACGTGACCACCGCGATCGTCGCCCACGAACTCTACATCACCACTTCTAGCCTCCCCTCTAACATTGCACCTCCCCCTGGTACACCTGGTACACCTCAGAGCGTCTCGTTCAGCATCACGGAGAACAACGCCACCGGCCAGATTACCCTCGTGGGCACCCCCGCCCCCCAGGCGAATCCTCATCTGCCTCCGTTGAATACGACCCAGATCAACGGTAACCCCGTCGGCTTGTCGTGGACGTCCACCCAAGCGATCCAGTCGCTCTATATCACCCTCCCGGGCGACCACACCATCACCGACTATCTCACCATTACGAGCACGGGGACGGGCAAGGGGACGCTCCAGAGCGTCGTCATTGTCGCGCCCGGCGTCCCCTCGCCTAGCCCAACATCCCCGGATTATGGCTTGAACCTCAACCTCAGCGTCTTCGGCGCTTCGGCCACGAGCCCTTTTACCGTCTCGGGCGCGTTCTCCCTGTATGACGCTCCGACGACGACGGCCGCTGGCGCTACCCCTACCTTCCCGGTCGTGCCGACCACACTTAAGGGCGTGTTCACCGCGCCAAATGCTCCCGCCGGCTACGTGTTCCCGACGACTGGCAGTCCCGCCGTGCCCTCCAACAACCTCGGTGGCAATCTCACTGCCAGCGTTACCTACAGCAGCTTGGGCTCGCTTTACGTCGAGCAGGACGGCTGCTGCCAGGCCAGTGTTAGGTTGGATCACGATGCCGTCGCCGGCTCCTTGACAGTGGAGGAGGGGACAGCCAACGGCGACATCATCTCCTTGACTAACAGCACGGCCGGGGCGACAACGCTCATCCAGGGTTATGGCCCGAACTCCAACCCCGCCACCAACACTGGCAGTGGTGACCTTGTGAACGTCCAGGACGATCCCGTTCCTCCTCTGCCAGGAGTTGCGGCCACAACTGGGATACTTGACCTGGCCATCACGCAGTTAGGCGT
>JBAUOX010001161.1:0-2001 GCA_049579985.1 Isosphaeraceae bacterium
TTCAGCCGGAGCGCCGTCTTCACCTGGGGCAGGACGGCGTACAAGATGTTGCGGTCCATGTAGTCGAGCAAGTTCATCAAGAACAGGACCACGAACGTCGGGATCGCCCACCGCGCCAAGGCCGGCGGCGGCCCCGTCTCCAGTCCGACTTCGTCTTCGACGCGGAACACGGCCCGTCCCTCGTTCGACGCATCGCGGGACGGCCCCCGTGCCGCCCTGCCCCGGACGGGACGATGCTACAACAGCCCGGGAGGACCGTCCAGGGGGGTTCGGACGTCGCCCGGTGGGATGGCTTCTATCCCTAAGTTGTAGCAGTTCGGGGACGCCATACTTAATTCTTCGGAGTTAGGTATGGTGTCCCCGGAACTCCCGGCCGGCGGCGATCTTGATGAGCCTGTGCGCGACGTGCAAGCGAGTGGGGATCGACCCGCTGGCCTACTTGCGGGACGTGCTGGAGCGGATCAGCACGCACCCTGCCAGCCGGATTGCCGAACTGGTGCCGGACCAGTGGCGCAAGATTCGGGCGGGGCCGGACCAAGGGGAGTCGCCAAGCACCAGCGCGGGTCCCTGAGGGTGGAGGGCCATCGCGACCGAGCCAGAGCTTGGCCGGCGTCACGATATGCCGCGCCCTGAAGGCTGTCGCATTGCAAAATCCGCGGGGCCAAGCCCGCTCCACGACGGGGTTTTCTCTTCCCGTCGCGGGTCGCTGCGCTGCACCGCGTGAAGCCGAGCCGGTTGATGCTGGCGGCAAGTGAGTGTGTGGTACTAAGCCGGTGGACCTGCGCGCAGAGAAGGGCGACCATCGCACGACGCTGCAGTGCCCTCTGGAACGTCAACGGTGCGCGATGGCGGCTTTTTCCGGGCTCTTATCCCTGTTGTGGTCGGGGAGGCCCCAGGGGTCGGAGGGGTGGGGGCTACGGGGTGCAGTTCACCGGACGCTTACGCACGTTAGTAATAAACTCTCTACCTGGTGCCAGAGCTAGGTACGCCTCGGATACTCCCTTGATTGCCGGGTGTCGTTTACAGGCAGAATGGGCACCACTTTGGGAGACCAGTGGGTACCACCTGAGCGGTTGCGGCGCGGATTGTTCGACCGCTCTCGGGATCAAGCCAGTTCGCCGGCTGGACTCGCGACCACTTCGTGACTGCAGGGCTGATCAGGGGCGAATCGACTCGCTGTCCGGGCCTGGGCCGATGTTCCGTTGAGCATCCACGGGATCTCTCGATGGAGCTGCTCGCATAACGCGACGGTCGCCTCGAAGACGCCCAGCCCGGTCACTGCGGCGTACAGATCCAGTTGATTCCCAGACGATACGCATTTGAAACATCTGTAGATATGTCGATTCAGATTCGCGGAAAAGCTCCGGCTCAATGGTGAGATCGAATGATGGACCCGACACGGGCCGCGCACCTGATCCCCAGAGGATTCGCAGGGGACGAAGCCGAGCAAGTCCAGGACATCAGCCAGAGTGATCCTGGCTCGGACTTCGGCGAAGTGTATGCCCGGCACGACTGTGCTCCCGGAGTTCGACACCGACTCTTGCATATGTGCGAATGCGGCTCAGCACGAGTCTGGGATGGCGTTGGGGACAGAGAAGAGGAACCCGTAATCTTATCTGTTGATATAACGATATGAGTGTAGAACGTGGTCCAGCGAGATGGGGTGCTGTGGCCGTGATCCCAGGTCGAGTAGTTGCCGGCGGGCAACTCGTTAAACTTCACCCAAATTGCCGAATTGCAACTCTGATCTCAAGAGATGAGGTCGCCACATCCGGCTGAGGGAATGTACGGATCGCTGAGGCATCTCGTCAAGCCGATTCTCGAGAAAATATCAGTGGCGACTCGAACGTGGACCGCTTCATTGAAACCCACAAAGCCGAGTAGGGAAGGGGCGCCCGGCGGGCTCGATTGAGCTTCGGGTTTCCCCTTCCCCCTCTAAAATTCCGTACGGCGGGTTTTCCCCAGTACGGCTTCAAATGGACCGTCAATGGCGACCTTCGA
>JBAUOX010001162.1:0-4007 GCA_049579985.1 Isosphaeraceae bacterium
TCGGGAACAGCGGATTGTTCCCCAGATTCAGGGGCCCTACTACCGGAACTACTATGGTGGCTATCGGGTTCTGGGCTTCTTCCGGCACCCGCACGGCTGGCACGAATGGGACAAGAAGAAGTTTTACAAGGGTTACCACTTCGTGCTCGACGTGTTTTGAAACACAGCCAGTGAAGTTCGCCGTCTGGGTGCTCCCGAGGAATCGCCTCGCTCTTTCCTTCCCCACGGACGGATGCCGAGGCGATTTCGTTGCGCACCCGCCGCCGATCGGCTAACCGAGCGTCAGCGCCATCTGATAATACGCTTCGGCGGCCCGGTGAACTTGATCGAGATCGACCCACTCATCCTTGGTATGGGCCTGGACGATGTCGCCAGGTCCGAAGACCACGCAGGACAGGCCGCTGGCGCCGAGTGGGCCGGCGTCCGTGCCATACGGTACGCCGACGACCCGGGGCTCATGTCCGGTCCCGCGCCTGACCGCCTCCTTGAGCGGCTCAACCCACTTCTCCAGTCGGGGAACCAGGGCGGGCAGGCTGACCCAGGGCTGGTCGAACTCCACGCCCTCCAGGCTTCCCAGGCGGTTGCTGAGGAATTGCAGGATCGCCGCGGACGACTGTTCTGGCTGCTCCCCTGGTATCAAGCGCCGATCGACCTCGATCTCGCACCAGTCGGGAACGATGTTGACGCTTTGCCCTCCTTCGATTCGGCCGACCGAAAGGCTGGGCGGGCCGACAATCGGGTCGGGCACTGTTGCACCAAGAATGCCGGCGTACTCGGCCAGAGCGTCGAGCACCCGGCTCATCCGGTAGATGGCATTGACTCCCCGGTCCGGAGTCGAGCTATGGCAGGCCACGCCCCGGGTCCGGATCTTGCCTCGCAATGCCCCCTTGTGGCAGTGAACCAGGTCCAGCAGAGTCGGCTCGGCGATGATGGCCAGGTCCGCGCCATGGGCTGTTCGGGCCAGTCGCGACGCTCCCGTATGGGTGTATTCCTCGTCCACCGTGCACGCCAGCACGACCGAGGCGGCCCGGGGCGGCCGCTCGCGGCAAAGCCGCGCGACAGCCACAAGCATGGCGGCCATCCCTCCCTTGATGTCGCAGGATCCCCGTCCCCACATCCGCCCGTCCTCGATCCGTGGCCGAAACGGGTCGATGGTCATGCCATCGGTCGGGACCGTGTCTTGGTGGACGTCGAACAGCAAGGTCCGAGGAGAGCCCGGTGATTCAAATTTCGCGAACAGGTTGTCCCGGCCGGGCGCGACCGGCTGCCGGTTGCAGGTGATTCCGTTCCGCCCGAACCAATCCTCCAGGTAGCCGGTCAACCGTGTCTCGAGCACCTCGGGACCAACCAGTGCGCGACCCATCGGGTTGATGCTCGCGATCGACACCAGGTCTGCCAGCAGGCCCGTCAGGTCGTCCACGGATCAGCCTCGCTTGCGCTTACTTGACCCGTTCCAGGTACTCTGCCGTGCGGGTGTCGATCCGGATCTTCTCGCCCGGCTTGACGAACGGCGGGACCTGCACCTTCAGACCGGTCTCCAGGGTCGCTTCCTTGTACTGATTGGTGGCCGTCGCACCCGCCAGCGCCGGAGGGGTATCGGACACGGTGAGCTCGACCGAGTCGGGAATCTCGATCGAGACCGGCTTGTCGCTGATGTACTTGACCATCACCTTCGCATTGGGCAGCAGGAACTGCATCGCCGTGCCGATGATGTCCTGGTCGAAGTGCAACTGGTCGTAAGTCTCGGTGTCCATGAAGACGTGCTCGCCGCCGGCGGAGTAGAGGTACTCGTACTCCTTGGTCTCGACGTACGGCACCTCGATCTGATCGACCGAGCGTAATCTCTTGTCAATGAGTGCGCCGTTGTTCATGTTCCGGAGCTTGGTCTGGACCATGGCCCGGAGGTTGCCGGGAGTGTGGTGAGCGAAGTCGACAACGACGTAGTTCACCCCTTCCATGGTGATGACCATTCCCCTGCGAATATCTGTGGCTTTCAGCAACATGGTAGTTTGCGTCTCTCCCCGAGTCTTTTCAGAAGTCCAGGTTAGTCCAGGTGTTGTCTCTTGACGTCCGGCGAAGAAGATCCTTCGGGACGATCGCGCGGGCGCATTTGTTGACCCGATCACAGAAGAAAGCCTCACCGCGCGGTGGCGATCTCTGCTTTCTGGAGGGAACATCGCCTCGAGGGTTGCGCCCACATCGCTGCGGCATGTCGCCCTGGCCGCCCCGGGCTCCGGCCGAAACAGCGATTCCTTCCGGCCGCTGGCGGTCAAGCGCGGCCGCCCCGAGGCCAGGCGGAGCCTTTAAGAAATGTACTGGCCACAAGCGGTTTTGGCTAGGAGTCTGTCCGAGTATTGCCTTTTCGAAGGCGCGATTCAACGAATCCGGTGGCCAGTAGTTCCCAGTCACCTGATACGGTTAGTTAGCGGTCGCATGATGAATGAGCTTGCAATGCCTGCCCTTGACTTTCCGTTACTCGATGTGATGGGCGACTCAGGCATCGGAGGCTTTGGGGAGTAGGGCGAGGAGTTCGGCAGGCGTCAGAACCGGAACCGGGGAAGCGGCGAAGTCGTTGGGGTTGCGGGTGACAATCGCGTCGAGGCGGGCATTCAGGGCACAGGCCAAACACACGTTGTCTTCCAGATCGCTTCCAGCCATTGCGTCGGCCTGCTCTAGCTCCTGGCGCCCGACCGGGATGATCTCGAACGTCGCCAGGCAGATGTGGACCCCGGCGCGGGCCTTCTCCGTCCCGATGATCCGACGAGAAATATAGAAGAGATTGGTCAAGCCGGTCGCGACCAGGTGACCTGTCAGGCGCATCTGATAGCAAGCGTCCCAGACCTCCTTGGAGTCGCCGAGCCAGGGCTGTCGCTCCAAGATCACGTCGAGCGCCACGTTGACATCGATCAAGACGTTCATGGAGCGTACTTCTTCATCAGCTCATCTTCGAGAATTCGATCGCATTCTTCATCCGCCGGGGCCGGCTGGCCCGATCTCAACAACCGGATCACCTGGTCCGCGGAGAATCCTCGCGTCGGGCGAGTTGGCCGCTCATCGTGGAGGGTTTTGAGCACGTCTCGGAGTAAGTCCCGGCGCGCCTCGGGCGGCCATTGACGGACTGTTTGGAAGACATCGTGATATTCGGCCGGCGCGACGCTGTTCGTCATCTGGCCCCTCCGCATTCTCTTATGGGTTTTGATTCCATGACACCCATGAGTCAAATCCTCTCGGTCTAGAGTCTATCCGAAAACGCCCTCTCCGGCCTCGGAACGCTTGGAAAAACCAGGGATCGGGAACGTTCTCGGATAGTTTCTAATCTCCGCCTTGGCCACCGGGCCCCCGGCAGGGGTGGGCGGCAGGCTCGGACCGTTTCTGGCTGCTTGAACTCCGCGTTTTCCAGACATTTCTAGACAATTTACGGCCCATCTGTTCAGGCCCTGGATGCCCAGCTCGGCGCGCGACATCGACGGCGGACCCCAACGATTCACCGAATGAGTCACGGACTCCGGCGCTTTCCGGCCGCTTCCTGATCATTGACTGGGTTGCTAACCGTCCGCCTGGTATTTCTCTCAGCCGCGGGCTGCTTCAGCCTCTCGAGAAAGCCGATGAGGTCCGTGAACTCGAGCGGGGTCAGCGTGCCGGCCAGGCTTTTGACCGGCTGATGAGCGGTGGCAACCCGGTGGGAAGGCTCCAGCAAAGAGCGAATGAGCTGAACCTTGTCGCTTCTGGAAGCCAGCCCGCTGAGGTCTGGGCCTGGGGTGCCGGCTCCGCGCCCCGCCGCGGCATGGCATCGGCCGCATGCGATCTCCCGGTTTTCGAAGAAAAGCTCTTCGCCTTTGCGCGGATCGGCCAGGTGACTGAGGGCGAACTGACGCAGCCTCTCGATGTCGGAGGCTCGCTCGTGAGATCCGCCCGCGAGTTGGATTTGCGGATCGACCTGGCCGTGGATGGCTTGAAGGGCCTTTTCACCCGCGCGGTGGAGCGATGGATCGGGATCGCTGGCGGCC
>JBAUOX010001163.1:0-13070 GCA_049579985.1 Isosphaeraceae bacterium
TGGGGGTGAGCAGCTCGGGCAATACGGGCTACGACCCGACAACGACCAACAGCGG
Organism: Isosphaeraceae bacterium; assembly: GCA_049579985.1. Lineage (GTDB taxonomy): Bacteria > Planctomycetota > Planctomycetia > Isosphaerales > Isosphaeraceae > Aquisphaera. The sequence goes on from JBAUOX010001163.1 coordinate 56, forward strand.
CTCGCACGGCAACTACACCGGGTCGTACACGATGACGGTGACCCTGGCCTCGGGCCAGAGCACCAGCCTGACGATGATCAAGGGGACGGCGGCGACGGGGACGGCGGCGCGGTCGGCTCTGGCGTCGGCCAACCCGGGCCAGACGATCACGCTGGACGGCAGCGGGCTGCTGCCGAGCGACCAGGTGGTCTTCGAGTACGTGGACCTGAACAGCTCCGCCGTCGGCTGGACGACCGTCAGCCCGGTCTCGGTGGCCTCCAACGGGACCAGCCTCCAGGTGGTCGTGCCCGACTCGGCAGTCAGCGGCACCGTGCGACTGGCCCGAGAGCAGGTCGGCCTGTTCCTCCAGGTCGTGCCCACCGTGACCAACGTCGACGAGGGCAGCTCGACCTACCACGGCAGCGGGCTGACGGTGGAGGGGAGCGGGCTGATCGAGGCGGGGACGACGATCAACTTCGGCAACCAGTCGCTCGCCGACGACGGACCGTCGAGCGGCCCCGACGTGACCTACGACTACGCCAACGGGAGCTACCGCTACGACGGCGAGGTCAACCTGACAGTGCCCAACGGCGTGCCCTACGGGCCGATCACCGTGACGACCTTCGGCGGTACCAGCAACGCCTTCCCGTTGACTTTCACCGGGATCACGTCGACCGCGACGAGTGGCACGCCGGCCAACCCGAACCAGGCGTCGGCCAACCCGAACCAGACCATTGTTCTGAACGGTACGGGATTCAACGCGAACACGGCGATCATGTTCCCCGCGATCGACGTCAACGGCAACCAGTACGAGCACATTGTCAACCCGGCCTCGGTGAATTCGACCGGGACGCAGCTTACCGTGGTCGTGCCTTTTGACGCGCTGACGGGAACGGTGTCGGTGGTGGGCGATGAGTTGAACACGGCGGCGCTGCTCCAAATCGTCCCGGTGGTGACTGCGGCGTACATGACCGGCGTCGGTCAGGCCCAGCTCCAGGGCTTTGGCTTCATCGAGGGCAACGGCAGCATCTACAGCTTCGACGGCGCCACAGTGGTCGACACCAGCACCTCCAGCGGGCCCGACGTCTACTACAACTCTGCCAACGGCTCCTACGTCGTCAACGGCCTGGTCAACCTCGCCCCGCCCACCTCCGGGGATGGCGCGCTGACGGTGACCACCGCCGGCGGCACCAGCGCCCCGTTCGCCTGGAACGCCATCGAGCCCAACCTCGGCGACCTCTCCGACGTGGCCAGCGATCCGACTTCCGGGGCACTCTACGTGTCCACCTACAACGGCAACCAGATCCAGCGGATCGACCCCAACTCCGGCGCGGTGATCGGCGCGGCGATCCCCTTGCCGGGGGGTAACTCCTATGGCCTGACCGGCCTCCAGGTCCTGCCCGCGGCGATGACGCTTAACGGGGTGTCTGTCCCTGCCGGTAGCCTGCTGGTGACCGACGGCTACGCCAACCCCGACCGCGTCGATGCGATCAACCCCGCCACTGGCGCCGTCATCGCCACTCTGACCCTGCACGACAACCTCGACGCCAACGCGGGGGTGTACGACGCGGCCACCGGCGACCTCTACCTGCTGCGGGGCAGTGCCAATCAGGTGGCGGTGGTGGACCCCAAGACGGGCCTGACGCTCTCCCAGTTCGCCACCCCGGCCAGCGTGGACTACTGGAATGGCGGGCTGGCGCTGGATCCGACGACGGGGGCGTTGTGGCTGGGGTCGGCGGCGTCGAACGTGGTGTACGAGGTCAGCAAGGCCAATGGGACGGTGCTCTCGAGCGTGAACCTGACCTCGCAGGGGGTCGCCGGGATCGGGGGCCTGTCATTCAACGTCGCCGGCCAGCTCCTGGTAGCCTCGACCGATGGCGTCGTCTTCGTCGTCAACCTAAGTACCCAGGCGCAGCTCGTTCTGTCGTCGGCCTGGTCGGCAAGCGTGGCCGCGTCGTCGCAGGCCGCGGCGCTGACCAGCCAGGAACTGGCGCCCGTGGTCAACTCGGCGATCGCGCTCTGGGCGGCAACGGGCATCAGCACGACCGAGCTGAGTGAGCTGCAGCACGTCGCCTTTCGGATCACCGACTTGCCCGGCGCTTATGCTGGCCTGGCCGCGCCGGGGACCGTCTATCTCGACCGGGATGCCGACGGCTATGGCTGGTTCGTGGACGCCGCCCCGGTGGACAGCCGGGCATTCAGTGGCATGGGCCCGACGGGCGAAGCGGTCGCCTCCGAGGGAAGCCCCGCGTGGGGACACATCGACCTCCTGACGGTCGTGGCCCATGAGCTCGGCCACGAGCTCGGCCTGAGCGATGACGGCGGGGACGACCTGATGGGCCAGTTCCTGCAGACCGGGGTCCGTCGCCTGCCCGCGGGGCTACCTTCGACTCCGAGTGCGCTGGTGGATACCCGTCCGGCGACGACTGCCCCGGGAGAATCGGTCTCGGCCCAGCAGTTGGCCGCGGCAGTCGACCACGCTCTCCAGGTCGGGTGGGGGACGGATGTCGCTGGATCGCATCCCGGCATGATCGGGGTCACCCTCGGCTCCGGGCAATCAGTCGTCCCCAGCCTCGGCCAGGTCAAGGTGATCGCCTTCGGAAGCACACCGTCCGGCACACCCAACGGACCGGCCTGGGGTCGAGATCGGCGGGCCGCTCACCGAGCGGCGCGGGGAGGCGCCGACGCGCTGGCCATGCTGAAGCGTACTCCGATCGCATTCCGAGCCAAGAGAACGACCGCGCTGGATCTCGACGAGGGCAAGGCGGGTCGTCCCGAACGATCGTGAGTCTCCGCGGCAAGGACCCGTTACCGCATGCGTCGATTCTTCAAAGACAGTAGGCGATCGTGTGGTGAATTTGAAACAACGGGAGAATGAGTAGGACGGGCCTGGGGGGCCCACAGGTCATCCAAGGCGGGATCCGCGGGATCTTTGGATGAACAGAAGAGCTCGAAGATAGTAAGAGATGTCGAAGATCCCTACGTTATGTTATTGCTTGTTGAATCGCGTTCTGTGCCGGAATAGTGGCCGGCTTCGGCTCGGGAGTCTCGAGTGGAGTACCTCTGATGAGACGCATGATCTTGGTGGGACTGGCGTGCGGGGCTTTGCTGGCGGCTCAGCCGTGCATGGCGGGTGGACTGACTCTGAGCGTGGTTGAGGATCCGAGTTCCACGGCCGATCTGAGCAAGCTCACGGCGGGCCAGTCGATCACGTTCGACGTCAACCTCGCGGGACTCGACGTGACCAATGGTCAGACGCTAGGCAGCCTCGGGGGGACGGTATCCTTCGACGGCACCCTTCTCGGTCAGCCCTTGTCCATCTCGCCCGGGGCAGTCGTTCCCGATCCGTCGGGATTTCTCACGGCGGTCAATCCTGGGTTGGCCGACGCGTCCTATTATTTCGGGTTTAGCAACTCGAATTCACTGATCACGTCAAATGGCACTTTCTACAGCTTTACGGTCGTCGTCCAGCCGAGTGTGACTGGATCAGGGATTCTCTCCCTCGATTTCGTAGCTGCCTCCGACGCCAATAGCAACCCGATCAACGACATCGCATCTGGCACCGACCTACCCTTCTCCGTCGGAGCCGCCGCCGTCCCGGAGCCTGATACCCTGGTCATGACCGTCATTGCTCTCGCCATCATCCTGGCGCGGGTGGGATTTGCGCGCCTTCGCTCGAGGCAAGCGTAGGGAAAGAGTCAGCGATACTCCTGACCCGCCCGTCCTCTGCGAGCGCAGGTCTCCGAGTCCCCGGCCGGCGGCGCGTCACCTGGAGACCCACGGTCGGCCGAACGGCGGGGTCGGGAGAGCCTCGCCGAACGAAACCGCCAAACGGCGGGGTCTGAAGAGCCACGCCGAACGAAACAAATTCGCAACGAAAGCAGTCAGGATCACAGAGGGCGGTCAAGGCCAACTTTGCCGCATGCCGGAGTCATGCGGTGCGGAACCATGCCGAGCATGGCATTGGTCACTGGGGTGCTGAGCCTCGGGTGCTCCCACTGTTCTTCCGTGCTCTGACGAGTCCGGCCCAGTCGTCGGCCACCTTCAAGAGCCGGGCCAGAGGAAGCTCGAATCCTGTCAAGAGCGGCGTGCGATAAACCTCGTTCTCCTTGATGACCTGTTCGGCTGGCTCGCCCGGCCCCGGCCGGCCGCGGCAGACCGTCATGATCCGCCGGAACCGATCGATGACCCAGTATTCCAGGACCCCGATGGCCAGGTACTCCCGGCGCTTCTCCTCGTAATCCCGCACCCGGTCACGATGCCGATTGGAGACGAACTCAACCACGATTGCCGGGATATCGGTTTTCGGATCCGGGATTCGGCCCAGACCGGCCCAGATCACGCGATCCGCCCGGCGGCGGCTGTCGGCGAGGTGGACATACTGCTCCGAAAGGGTCTTATCGAGAGCCGAGCCGGCTTGGTGACCCGACTGGTAGGCCCGCAGAAGGTACTCCAGCTCACCGTTTGGATCTCGCTCCGATTCTCCGGGCGGAGGGCTCACGATCAGCACCCCATGAATCAACTCGTAAGAGTAAAGCTCATCGAGGTCGGTAGTCGCGTCGAACTCCTCAGGCGTCATGAGCATGCCGTTGGAGTGACGACCCAGCCGGGCCGTATTCGGCCTACGAACGCGGGCGGTGCTCATGGATCGGACCTTTTCTCAATCTCGACAGGCGAGCCGTCCTCTTTCACGGTTGGTTGTTTCTCATTTTACCGCGCGGCGATATTCGTGCACGGGGTCTTGCGGTCGATGCGCTTGAGCAGGGCAGTCAAGACTCGGCCGGGCCCGATTTCGTAGAATGTGTCGAAGCCGTCGGCCAGCATGCGCCGCATCGACTCCTCCCAGCGAACGCCCTGAAGGACCTGGGCGACCAGCGTGCGCCGGATCTCGTCGGGGTCGTCGTGTGGCCGGGCATCGACATTGGAATAGACCGGGATTCGCGGGCTCTCCATGGAGGTCCTTTCGAGGATTTCGGCAAGCTGGAGATCCGCCGGTCTCATGAGGTCGCAGTGGAACGCGCCGGCAACCGGCAGGGGGACGACTTTCATGGCCCCGAGCTCGATGGCGACCGGCTCGACGGCCGCCAGCGCGGCGGCCTCGCCCGAGACCACGATATTGCCGGGTCCCAGCAAGTTGGCCTTCCAGAGCCGTCCGGTCGAGGCGACCCGGCGGCAGAGTTCGTCGGCCCCGGCCTCGTCGAGCCCCAGCACACTGGTCATGCCGCTGGGTGTGGCGAGCGAGGCAGCCTGCATGGCCTGGCCGCGCCGTCGCACCACCTCCAGACCCGAGGCGAAATCCATCGCGCCGGCGAACACCAGGGCCGTGTATTCCCCAAGGCTCAGACCGGCCGCGCCCTGGCAGGCCTCCACGACCGCCGGCTCGCTCGCCTTGAGACTCTCGAGCGCCGCCAGGCTGGCGACGAAGATCGCCGGCTGACTGACATCGGTGGCCTCGAGGGCATCGGCAGGACCCCCGAAGCAAAGCGCTCGCAGGTCGTATCCCAAGACCTCACCGGCGCGGTCGAACAGCGTCCGGACGGCGGGCAGCTCGCGGTCCAGCTCCTGGCACATGCCGACACTCTGCGCACCCTGGCCGGGAAACAAGAAGGCAATCTTGGGCATGATCGGTGCACCTCGTCACTCGCGGGCGCCGGAGGAGGGGGAATCGGAAGGTTCGTCCGCCACGCCAGTCAGCTTCGCGCCCAGTTGTTCGACGATCCGGCAATTGAGGCGATCCTCCGCCATGGCGTGGGCGACACGGAGCGCGTTCTTGATGGCACGCACGCCCGAGGCCCCGTGGCAGATGATGCAGGCGCCCCGGATTCCCAAGAGGGGGCCACCGCCGAATTCCTCGTATTCAAACCGGCTCTTGAGCGTGTGCAGGCTGGCGGCGATCCGCTGGCCGGCCCCGACGGGAAGCTCCGGCAGCATCCGGGCGAGCTCCTCGCGCAGCGTCGCGAACAGGAACTCGACGGCGCCCTCGCCGGCCTTGAGCAGGACGTTGCCCACGAACCCATCGCAGATGACGACCCGTACGTGGCCCTCGTAGATGTCACGCCCCTCGACGTTGCCCACGAACCGGTTGGCCCACGGGCTGATATGGTACAAAGCGCGGGTGGCGCGGGTGAGGTCGGTTCCCTTCTCATCTTCGGTCCCCACGTTCAGCAGGCCGATTCGCGGGTGCGTCACTCCCAGGATCTCCTCGGCATAGATGGCCCCCATGATGCCATACTGGTAGAGGTCCTCGGCCTTGGCGTTCATGTTGGCCCCGACATCGATGATGACGATGGGTCCCTGGTGCGAGGGGAAGATCGCGGCGATCCCCGGCCGCCGCACCCCCGGCAGGAACATCTTGGCGTTGAACAGCGCCGAGGCCACCATGGCGCCGGTGTTGCCCGCCGAGACGACCGCCTTGACTTCTCCGGCGGCCAGCAGCCCCCAGCACCTGGAAATCGAGTTGTCCCGCTTCTTCCGCAGGGCATCGACCGGCTTCTCCTCCATGCCGATCGTCTGGCCGGCATGGACGATCGGCAGGCGGTCGCGCGGGGCGTCCTGGGCCTTGGCCAGCTCGGCCTCGATCCGCTCGCGATCACCAACAAGCACGGCAGTCAGCTCAGGCTGATCGCGCACGCCCTCGACGGCGCCCGCGACGATCGGTCCGGGAGCATAATCGCCTCCCATCGCGTCCAGGGCTATCCGCATGACATCACTCCCACCGGCTTGATTTCATCCCGAATACGAATCCGCGTCGAAACGACGACGGGATGCCACAGCCGGGAGCATCTCCCAGCTTCGCATTCCGAGAGGGATCAGAGCAGCCGCCATGGACCCGATCCGCCCGGTACCAAGCTTGGGCTCGGGCTGCACCCGGATCATGGATATCGATCCCAGGCCCCGGCGTGGTTGGATTGAGCGCGATTCATCGTAGGAAACGCCTATGCGACTGTCAAGCCGCGCTCCGGCGAACGCCGGTTGACCACCGATGACCGTAGGTCCCCGTCCGCCTATTCCCTCTTCACCCGGATCACCGTCACCGAGTTGCCGGGGAACGCGTGGCGAATGGCCGATTCGCCGACATCGATGCCAAGCGTGACCGGGGCCACTTTCGAGGGGTTGGCCAGCGAGTTCTCGTCGGTCGGTTTATCGGAAGTCAGCAGGGCCAGGCCAGGAAAGAGCCGGTGCAGCCATCGGCACTTCGGAGACAGTTCGAGGGACCATGCCGGCGCGGCGGCTCGCTTGCGACTCATTCGGAAGGCTCCTGAGGAGGGAATCGCGATGGGAATGTTTGCTCTCAGGCGGCGTGCGACGAACCTTCATCGGTCGCGAATCCAGAACCAGGCAAGTCTCAGGGCCGGGATGCGCGGGCGTGCTCCTCGGCCCAGGCACGGTCGACGGCAGCCAGGGGCAGATCCAGCGGCGCGGCGTAGTCCAGCGCCCGGGCGTAGCGGCCACGATCGTAACCGAAAGCGAAGATGGCGGGGAGTTCCAGAATGACGTCGGGATCGGGTGATCGAAGGGGAATCCGGATGTTCGGTAAACAATGGCGAACCGACCAGGCATAGACCTCGCACTTCGAGCGGCGATCCCCCCGGGAGACGAACGCGAAAAAATCGCCTGCGGGCAGGTCTTGGCCCATCGGCAGCCGCTGGCCTCGGACCAGCAAATCGAGCTCGACCAGATGGACGTTCTGGCGGATCAAGGATCGCCGCTTGGTTTGATACTGCCAGTAGCCCTCGCCCAGCTTGTTCGTCGGCGAGAGGATCTCGATGGCCGTGACGAGATCGCGGTCGGGCCGATGGCGAATCTCGATCCAGAGGTCGCGCACCTCCTCGATTTCCTCGACCGGCAAATCGAGCGTGACCGGCTCGAGCACGAGCACGCCGGCTGCCGTCTCCGACTGTGCGCTCGTTCTCTTGCCAGGTCCGCCTTCCAGGATCGCCACATCGGGGAAGACTGTCCTGGCCTGGGGCTCTCTCCGTTCGACCAAGCGAAGCTGCTCGCCGAGGCGAGCCTCGTAAGAATCCGAGAGATGATCGTTCAACGCGTCACAACAGTAGGTCATGAATCGCGTGTGAAAATCCGGCCAGTATCCCTGGCTCTCGAGATAGGGATCCATTCCCGGAAAAGGACTGGGCATGGCGGGCCTTCCCTCCGAACCTTGAACGTTCCACTGGAATCCAGTTTATCGCCCGGAGAGCAGGCCGACAGCGCCGATGGCCCGCAGACTCCCCTCACGCGCACTCCGCCCGCAGCTTATGTCCCCGGCGGGGCCCCGTCGTGCATGGCCTGGACCTGCCCGCTCAAAGCCGGGATGCGCGGGCGTGCTCCTCGGCCCAGGCACGGTCGACGGCAGCCAGGGGCAGATCCAGCGGTGCGGCGTAGTCCAGCGCCCGGGCGTAGCGGCCGCGATCGTAACCGAGAGCGAAGATGGTGGGGAGTTCCAGGACGACGTCGGGACCGGGTGATCGAAGGGGAATCCGGATGTTCGGTAAACAATGGCGAACCGACCAGGCATAGACCTCGCACTTCGAGCGGCGATCCGCCCGGGAGACGAACGCGAAAAAATCGCCTGCGGGCAACTCGTGCCCGATCGGCAGCCGCTGACCTCGGACCAGCAAATCGAGCACGACCAGATGGACGTTTTGGCGGATCAATGACCGGCGCTTGGTTTGATACTGCCAGTAGCACTCGCCCAGCTTGTTCGTTGGCGAGAGGATCTCGATAGCCGTGACGAGATCGCGGTCAGGCCGATGGCGGATCTCGATCCAGAGGTCGCGCACCTCCTCGATTTCCTCGACCGGCAAATCGAGCGTGACCGGCTCGAGCGTGAGCACGCTCACATCGGGGAGGACCGTACGGTCCTGAGGCTCTCTCCTTTCGACCAGGCGAAGCTGCTCGCCGAGCCGAGCCTCGTAGCTTTCGGGCAGAACATCATTGAGGGCGTCACGGCAGTAGGTCGTGAAGCTGGCATGAAAATCCGGCCAGTATCCCTGGCTCTCGAGATAAGGATCGATTCCCGGAAATGGGCTGGGCATCGCGGGCCTTCCTTCCGAATCTTGGGCGTTCCACTGAGTCCAGTTTATCGCCCGGAGAGCAGGCCGACAGCACCGATGGCCCGCAGACTCCCCTCATGCGCACTCCGCCCGCAGCTTATGTCCCCGGCGGACGAGCGGACCGTATTCGACGCGGAAGAGAGAACCCGGCCGGAGGTGGGTTCGCGCGGCCTGGCGGACCTGGCGAGCGGTGATCCGGGAGATCCGCTCGGGCCAGTGCTTCGGCTCGTCGAGGCTCAGGCCAAGGCGCTCCAGCTCCAGCAGCCGTTCGGCGCGCTGATCGACGGTCTGGAAATCGAAGACATAGGCGCCGGCCAGGTAGCGGCGGGCGCGGTCCACCTCGTCGTCGCTGAATGCCCCGTCGTGCATGGCCTGGACTTGCCCGGTGATCGCCGCCACCACGCGGTCGGCCTCCTCGGGCATCGTCCCGGCGTAGACACGAAACAGCCCCGGCAGCAGGTCGGCCGAGTCGGTCATGCCGCCGCCGATGCTGTAGACCAGGCCCAGCTCGTCGCGGACGATCCGGCCCAGCCGGTCGGAGAAACCGGGGCCCGTGCCGAAGATGTGGTCCAGCACGACCAGGGCCTCGAAATCGGCATGATGGCGGGGTATTCCCAGGTGGCCAAGCATCAGGTGAACCTGCTCGCCGGGACGCTCGATCCGGCGCACCCGCACCTTCCCCGGCTCTTGCAGGCTGGGTAAAGGGACTGGCGTCTCACCCCCGGGCGCCCAGGAACCGAAGTGGGTCTTGACCAGGCGCGCCAGCGTTCTGGGCTCGAAATCTCCGACGGCCACGAGAAACGCACGGTCGGGCGCGAAATACCGGCGGTGGTGCGCGACCACATCGTCGCGAGTCAGCAGCCGGACATCGCGCAGGCTTCCTCGAGGATCTCGACCCAGCGGGTGCGCGCCGTAGACGAGACCCCGGAAGATCAGGTCGGCCTGACAGGCCGGATCTTCCCGATCGTTTTGCAGCTCGGCCAGAATCCGCTGCTTGGCCCATTCGACGGCACCGTCGGGGAAGACGGGTTGTCGGACCAGGTCGGCCAGCAGCTCGCACGCCAGGGAAAGGTCCTCGACGCGGATCCGCAGCGAGGTGCACGCCGAGCTGACCTCCATCGTCCCGCCCACGTCCTCGATCGCGGCGGCCAGCTCGAGTGCCGTGCGCTTCCTGGTCCCTTCTTCCAGCAACCGGCCGGTCAGGTACGAGACACCCGGCCGATCCTCGCGGAGGAAGCCGGCATCGACATACAACTCCAGGGCGACGACTCCCGTCTCGGGCCGCCGCTCGTGGATGACGCGCAATCCATTCTCCAGCCGCAACCGCCTGGGCCGGAAATCGACCAGCCGCGTGATACCGCGGGGAACCTCGATCGCGGGCAGGCAGGGAACCAGGTTCGCCGGCGCTGGTGCGGGAGCGGCAGCGGGTGTCGCTGGCCGTTTGGATCTCTCGGCCCCTCGTTCAAGCACCCTTGCCGCGACCTGGCCCTTCCCCGAGGCCAAGGACATTGAGGCGGTCTCGGCCGCCAGGGCTTCGGCCGACGCCGGCCTCCGGCGCGGGCGGGGAAGCGACCAGCCGGCGGTCAGATTGGTCTCGACCAGGTAGCGGGCGGCCACTCGCCGGATCGCGGCGGCGTCCACCGCGAGGGCCGAGGCATGCTCCGCCTGCCAGTCTCGCCAGTCGCCCCAGAGGGCGGCGTGACCGATGCCTGCCGCCAGTCCGGCCACATCCTCCTGTTCCCATCGCCAGCCAGCCTCGAGCCGGTTTCGCGCCCGGGTCAGCTCTTGCTCGGTCGGCCCCTGCTGGGCCAGCTCGACGAGAATGCCTGCGATCCGCCGTTCGAACGCCGCCGGATCGACTCCGGAGACTGAATCGACCTGGATGAAGAACTGCCCCGCCCGGCGGGAGGGCGCATGCGAAGCCTCGACCCAGGTCGCCAGCTTGTCTTGCTCGACCAGGGCTTGCCAGAGCCGCGATCGCCGGCCCGCTCCCAGCAGGTCGGCCAGCACGTCGAGTGCCGCCGTGTCGCGATGCCCGCGCGGCACGGTGTGCCAGCCAAGCAGACCGCGGGGCAAGGCTTCAGCCTCGGCCACCGTGAACGCGCGCCGCCCGACCTGCGGCGGCTCGTCGCACGACCGGGCCTGGCGCGACCCCACCCCCCGGCTTAGCGATCCGAAATGGGCCTCGATCTTCTCCAGAGCCGCGGCGGGCTCGACATCGCCGGCCAGTACCAGCACCGCTCCGTCGGGCCGGTAGTGAGCCTGGTAGAAGGAGACCAGGTCGTCGAGGCTGATCCGCGCCACGTCTTCCGGCCAACCCAGCACCGGATTGCGATAGGGGTGTTTCACGTAGCTGGTCAGCTCATGCATCTGGTCGAGCCGGGCCTGGGGCGACTCGATCTCCCTGGCGCGCTCCTCGGCGATGACCTTCCGCTCGGCCTCGACCTCATCCACATCGAGACTCGCCAGCGTCATCCGGTCGGCCTCGATCTGCAGCGCCAACTCCCAGCGGTCCGAAGGAAACATGAACCAGAAGTGCGTGCAGTCCTCGCCGGTCTCGGCGTTGGCCTGTCCCCCCGCGATGAACGCGAGCTGGTCGATCTGGCCCTTCGGGAATCGTTCGGTCCCCTTGAACAGCATGTGCTCGAGGAAGTGCGCCAGCCCCGTCTTGCCCGGCGGCTCGTCGCACGAGCCGACCGGATAGAAAAGGTCGCAGACGACGATGGGCACTTGCCTGCGCGGCAGGACCAGGGCGCGCAGACCGTTGTCCAGAACCCGCTCGAATACCGGCAAATCGCCGACCCGGGGAGCCGAGGGGCGGGCCTTGAATCGTCGAGCCATGTCCGTGCTGCCCCTCGACCACCTGATGATAAGAGGACGTCCTCGTGCCCCGCGCCGGCCGCCTCTCGAAAGCAGCGCCGAGCGTCCGGGCTTGCTGGGCCGACCCCGGCGCACTCGGGCCGCCAGGTTGCCCTGTTCAACTATTGTATCATCGGGCGCCGCCAGATTCAGGACCGATTCCCAAGAGATCACCCGAAGTCAAGAGCGGCACTGGTTCTGTGCCATTCCGGCCTGTTGAACCTCCGGTGGATCGGCTATGATAACGACATGCGGCTTTGTCGATGTGTCGCCCTTCGCAAGTGGCACTTTCTGAAGCGCGAGTCAGTCACGAGGCCATGCCACGCAAGATCCGAGAGTTGATCCGAGATCTCGAGCGGGCGGGGTTCGTCGATCGTGGAGGCAAGGGCGATCATAGGAACTTCGAGCACCCTCGAGGACTTCGGGTGACGCTATCCGGCAAGGCGGGGCAGGACGCCAAGCCGTACCAGGAGAAAGAAGTCCGCAGCGCGATCGAGGAGGTCCAGTTGTGAAAGACAGCGCCAGGTACGTCAAGCTCGTCGAATGGTCGGACGAAGATGGCTGCTTCGTGGGTCAGTGTCCCGGGATCATCGGCCCATGCTGCCACGGCGACGATGAGGCGAACGTCTACGCGGAACTCTGCCAGATCGTGGAAGAGTGGATCGAGACGATGAAAAGGAGGGGTCAGCCGCTTCCACCCCCGACCATCAGACGAAACATCGTGGGTAAGATCCTCTCTGAAGTCAGTGTGAGCCGGGAGAATTCGTCATGACGAGCGGAATGCCGGAGACTTGTCCCGAGGGACCCAGATTCCCCTGGCTGGCCCTTCATTCATGACGGCTTCTTCCATTCGTTCCTGAGCCAGGCAGAGAGCCGCTCCAGCCAGGCGATCTCGTCGCTCGTGTCCTCGGCGACCAGCCACCGCACGACCTCGTCGGGCCGGACACCCAGGAAGGTACTGGCCGCGACCTGCTCGTATCGGCCGTCCGGGCCCAACCGCTCGATCGTCAGGGTCTCGCCATCGAACCGCCAGACCTCGGCCACGCCCATCGCGGCGTAGATGCCGGGCCGGTCGATCAGCGATGGCGAGAGATCGACCTCGATGGCCAGATCGGGATTCGGGA
>JBAUOX010001164.1:0-2421 GCA_049579985.1 Isosphaeraceae bacterium
GTCCACGAGAAGGTGTCCGCCTCCGCGTCGACTGAACCCCTTCCCCTCCCGGAAATCACGCCAGAAGGTGAACAAGAAACGGCGCAGTGTGATCAGATGACCGCGGATGACGCCTAGACCGTTTGCCATTTCATCGGCCCCGTAGGGAAGTGGTCAGTGGCCAGTGGCCAGTGGCCAGTGGCCAGTGGCCAGTAAGTCAATTCCGATCGTCCTTCGTCAGCGATTTCTTCAAGCCGTTAATGAGTCGGCCAACTTCTGCAGACCGGTCGAGAATCTCGGTCTGCTGGACCTCATCGATGTAATTCAAGCGACTCGCGAGGATTACCTGCGTTTCCAATTCCTGAAGCGAACCATTAGAGATCGAGAGATAGTGGACGAAGTCTCGCGTTGTCTTGCGTCCCTGACCTTCCGCAATGTTTGAGGGGATGGAGACGGCAGCCCTCCTCAGTTGATTGGTCAACCCAAACACTTCTTTCTGGGGAAAACCGCTCGTCGCTCCATAAACCAAAAGGACCAGATCCATCGCCTTCTGCCAGACGATCAATTCCTGATAGTGGCGGACCGACATCTCTCTCTTCTCGGGCGGCTGTCCATTGATCATTCATTACTGGCCACTGGCCACTGGCCACTATTGATTCATTACTCGCCACTATTCCCTCACCGATCCACTTCCCCCAGCACGATGTCCAGACTGCCAAGGATGCCGACGACATCGGCAATTGTATGGCCCAAGCACATCGGCTCAAGGGCGGTCAGGTTGATGAAGCTGGGGCTGCGAACGTGGTAGCGATATGCCGAACCGGAGCCGTCGGCGACGACGTAGTATCCAAGCTCGCCCTTGGGGTTCTCGACGCGGGAATAGGCCTCGCCGGCGGGAACCTTGATCTGGTAGCTCTTCTTGCCAGGGAGGATTGGCCCGTCGGGAATGTCGCGGACGGCCTGTTTGAGAATCTTGGCGCTTTCTCGCATCTCGAGCAGCCGGACGTAATACCGATCGTAAAGGTCGCCGTTCTGGCCCGTGATGACGTCGAAGTCGAACCGATCGTAGATGCTGTACGGTGCGGCGCGGCGGATGTCGTAAGCCACGTTCGAGGCGCGGAGGACTGGCCCGGCCGTCGAGTAGTTGATGGCCTGATCGGGGGTCAGCACGCCCACCCCTTTGCAACGATCGAGGACGATCTCATTGTGCGAGAGATACCTGTCGAACTCGTCGATCTTCTTGTCGATCCGGTCGTTGACGATACCACGGCAGCGTTCAATCCAGCCGGATGGCAAATCGAAGGCAACGCCGCCGAACCGGAAGTAATTGCACATCATCCGGCTGCCCGCCGCCCATTCGAAGAGGTCGAGGATCAGCTCGCGCTCCTCGATCGCGTAGAGCGCCGGTGTGAAGAACGCGCCCAGATCGTTGAGCAAGAAGCCGATCGACCACATGTGGCTGGCGATCCGGGTCAGCTCGGCCATGATGATCCGGATGTATTCGGCCCGCTCCGGCGGCCTGGAATCCTCACCCATGAGCTGCTCGACGGCCAATGCATAACCGAAATTGTTGCCCATGCTGGTGAGGTAGTCGAGCCGGTCGGTGAACGGGAAATTCATCAGAAACGTGTTCCGCTCGCCGATCTTTTCATGGTTGCGGTGCATGTAGCCCATGACGGGCTTGAGGCCGACGATCGTCTCGCCGTCCACTCTCAGGTTGAGGCGGAAGACGCCGTGCGTGCTCGGATGCTGCGGGCCCATGCTGACGATGAACTGATCGGTGCCGAGCTCCTGGACATCAATAGCGCCAGGGAGCAGCGGCTGGCCCTTGGGGTCCGAGTTGCTGGAGAGGCTGGCCCAGTCGGTGAAGCCCTGGGGCACTTTCAAATTGGTGCCGTGGGGATTGACCTCCTCAGCGCGGAAATGCTGGCCGAACCCCTCGTCAACCCGGCTGGGAAAGACCTTGGCGGGCGCCTCGTAGTACGGCTCGAGGAAGTCCTTGCGGAGCGGATAGTAGGCATAGCCTTCCCACATGAGAATCCGCTTCAGCTCGGGGTGGCCGGTGAAGCGAACGCCCATCATGTCGAAGACTTCTCGCTCCTGGAAATCGGCCCCGCGATAAACGTGGTAGAGCGACGGAACTTCGCCCTGCCCTTCCGCCTCGGCCGTCCGCACACGGAGCTCGATCAGGCTGCCCGGCCTGAGGGTGCTGTCAAACTGGTAATTGATTTCGATGCAGTCCTCGTAGTGGACGCTCTGCAGACTGGCGAGGTAGTCGTACTTGATGGGGTTCTTGTCGCGCAGGTAAAGGGCAACCGCGACAAGCTTCTCCGGCGCGACCAGCAAGCCCGCCTGGACAATCGAGACGGTTCCCGCGCCGAGTTCGGCATCGAGCCGCGCGGCCAGCTCTTTGAGACCCTCGTCTCCCAGCCAGACCAGGCT
>JBAUOX010001165.1:0-5583 GCA_049579985.1 Isosphaeraceae bacterium
TGGGAACCAAGGAGGTCCGTACCCTGGACGACGGCTGGACCGTTGAGACCAAGGATCGCCGGCCCAGCGCCCATTTCGAGCATACCGTGGCCATGACTCCCGACGGACCCCGCGTGCTCACGTACCTCGAGGATGAGGCGGTAACCCCCACCGCCAGCCCCAGCCAGGCGCCGGGACCAGAACCGCCGCCAACCCCCGATCGCGACAAGCAACCTTGACTCGTTCCGGGGAAGATCGCCGACCGGCAGCCGGGACAAAGGGGGACATAGCGCTTTATTGGCTCGGAGCCCATGGAGCCCGTGAAGAAACCTGTACGTACCCCCTTTCTCGTTCAAGATAGAAGAGGATAGTAATATGAGTGAAGACCTGGAAAAAAAGTCAGCAAGCCAAAAGCCTACCAATTGGACATTGGTTGCGGAGCCGGGGGTTTTTTCGGTCCGGGGAACGTCCGCTGCGTCTGGAGTCAGTCCTCGGACTCGGATTACTCTGGATCTCTCGCCGGAGGCGGCTAAGGCGCTGGACGACCTCATCGGCCGGACAAGGGATACTCCCTCTGATCTCTTCCGGAAGGCACTCGGACTGTACGCGCTGGCCGAAGAAGCGAAGCGCGAAGGGAAAGCCGTCGGGATCGCGGCAACTCCGGACTCCCTGGAGACCGAATTCGTCGGACTCTAGGTCTCTCCCCTATCAATGCTGCCAATCAAGTCCTGGAAACCAGATGTCCCGTTCGCTGGAATCCCGGCCAGCCTCGGTTTCACCGGAGGATTTTCCTCGCCGTACGATGATGCCGGCCGAGTGAGATGCGCCAGGTATCGTGATCCGCGAGGAGTTCACCCCATGCCGTCAACTTCCAAGAAAGCCGACGTCTCCAAGAGCCTTCCGGTCGGGGACCTAGAGGTCAAAAGCATCGAGTTCAAGCTTCCCGAAGACGAGCAAGAGAAAGCGCTCCGTCTTCACAAGTAGCGGATCAGTTTCTACATCAAAGATGTAGTAATCTGGATTTTTGGAGTCGTGTGTCTCGTGGTAATCGGCGGCTATTGCCTCTGGGTTCTCACTAGTAGCTCATCGGCTCCGGCGGAAAAGGACTGGGCGCGCTCGGCCGTGACGTCAATCCTTGCCGGGATCATCGGCTATGTCTTCGGTAAGACCACGAAATGACCCTCGACGGCTCGACGCTCCTCCAGCGGATCAAGGCCGGGGGGACCTTGAGGTCCCCTTTCTGATCGAGGAGTCAATGAGGACCGGAAAGTTCAAACAGTACTGGTTTTCGGAAGCACGAAAACGCAGGGTCATCGGCGGGCCGTGGGCGCACGGGAGGCGGCGCAAGCGGGGCAGGCGAGCCCACTTTGGCGGGTGAGGCTCAGTTCGAACGTGGGATGATGGCACTGGGGACAGACGGTGGCCTCCACGTTCTCGACAAGAGGATCCCACACCCACTCCAGCTCAGTGGCTCCCGAGTTCGGTCCCCTGGCCGCTTTGCTCGCACTTGTGGCAACGAGCAGCTTGGGTTGATAGATCTCCACCAGGTTAAGGAGCCGCAAGTGGACTCTCAACTGGCTCTTCTGGCGCAGCTCGGCAGTGCGGACCTGCTCCTCACGGTGGAGTGCTTCAAGCCGGCCCTTGAAACGGGCAGAGTCCTCGCCTCGGCTCTGCGCGCGACGGTCCTGCTCCTCCACCTCAGCTCGAAGGTCGCTGTAGTAGCGGCCGATGCGTTCGAGCTGCCGGGCCAGCCGGTCCATTAGCTCGCGCTGCCGGGTGTTGGCCAGAGCCGCGAGGGTTCGGATAACGCGGTCCCGCGCGATCGGATAGGCGGACGCCAGGCCCGGATGCCGAGTCTCCGCCAAGGGCAGAGAAGGCGTCTCGGCCAGTCGCCCGCGATCGAGCAGGCGATCGAGGTGCCGAACCTGGCGACCATGATGCAAGTCGATCGCCACCGACAGGATCTCCTGCTCCTTCTGGTCGCTGACAAAGGTCGCCTCGAACCAGAAAGCGGCCTGGGGAAAGAACAGCGGCCGCACCGACTCGACCTCGAGGGTAAATCCCGGAGGGAGCGACACCGCCCGGCGTACCCGGTCCTCCAAACCTGAGGGGGCCAGGTTCAGGCCGACCACGTAGAGAACGACGCGGCGGGCGTGCTCCACGGCATCCGCCAAGAGCCGGTCGACCAGCGGAGTACCGTAGCTGGCAAGCTGGGCCTCGGGATGCTCAGGGATCGCCTCGGGATCGAAGGCGACCCGCACGACCTTGGGCTCTCCATCACCGTCCCGAGCCGGCAACATCAGGTCGTAGACCTGAGGCTCGACCTCGTCCCACATGCCGCCGGATGTCTCCGCGTAATCGCGGAGAAACTGCTCCAGTGGGGAAAGTGCTCCTCCGATGGTGCTGCCGTGGCTCGGGGTCATTGCTGGCGGATTCCTGGATCGCGAAATAACTCATTGATCGGGCGCGAAGCGGTTGCCGAAAAGCTTGTCGTCCAGCGCGCGCTGTTCAAAGTAGGCGCGCTTGGCTGCCAGCAGTCGTTCACCCAGGTCGTCGATGCGTCGCGCGAAGTCGTCGGTGTCGGCCGATTCGGCCCAAAGGTCGGCCACGACGTCCTGGAATTCGCGTTCCTCCTCGAGGTTGCCCAGGATCATATCGACCTCGCCGATCACGAGCTCGAACATGTTGAGCTTGGCCTCCAGGAGGTGAAGCACGGCCGCCTCGACCGTGCCTACGGCCACCAGGTTGAAGACGTGGACGTCGTGGGTCTGGCCGATCCGGCTGAGCCGGCCGATCCGCTGCTCGATCTTCATCGGGTTCCACGGCAGGTCGAAGTTGCAGACGGCATGGGCGAACTGGAGATTGCGTCCCTCGCTGCCAGCCTCGGTGCAGAGCAGGAGCCGCGCCGAGCCTCGGAACCGCTCGATGGCGGACTCCTTTTCCAGCCGCGTCATCCCCCCGTGAAACACCGCGATGTCGTGACCCGCCCCCGCCAGCCGCACACGCAGCATCTCCTGGGTGGCACGGAACTGCGTGAAGATAACCATCTTGTCGCGGTACTCGCCAACCAGGTCGATCAGACGTTGGGCCTTGGCGTTCTCGCGCTGAGCCGAAGCCCGGTCAGCCAGCTCCTCGAGCCGCTGACGTTCCGCTGTCCCCAGCTTCGGATGCTCGGCCATCTTCCCCAGGGTACCGGCTGCCGCCTGGCTCGAGCTGCCCATCGCCATCTGCAACATCACCAGGGCCATCCGGCTCAGAGCCGCCGTCTCCTTGCTCGCTCGGAGATGCCCCCGCACGAACTCGGTCACGTCCTGGTAGAGAGACTGCTCGGGAGGCGATAGGGCAATCCGTTCGGTCTTCGCCCACCGTCGAGTGAACTGCAGACCCACCGTGCTCCGCCGATTCCGGATCATCACCTCGGCCAGCAGACCGTGGAGCTCATTCACGTTACGCGGGGTCAGCTTGTCACGCTTATCGACGAAATGGCGGAGGAATTGCCGCGACGTGCTCAGCAGTCCTGGCTCCAGCAGGGTGACCAGATTGTATAACTCCTCGAGATTGTTCTGTACCGGAGTCGCCGTGAGCAGCAGGATGAACTGCTTCTGGACCTGGCTGGCGAATTTCCATGCCTGGGTATTGCGATTGCGCAAGTGGTGCGCCTCGTCCACGATCACCATGTCCCACTTGCGGGCATGAATCGCCGACCGGTGCGGTTCGCGCTTGGCCGTGTGGATCGAAGCAATCACGCGGTCGAACTCCGTCCAGGCCCTCGTCCCCTGCTCTCGAAACGACGGGCTATCATGGCTGATCAGCTCGATTGCGAACTTCCGGCGCATTTCTCCTTGCCACTGCTCGATGAGCGACGGAGGCACCAGGACCAGGACCGACCGGACCAGACCTCGGATCATCAGCTCGGAGAGAACCAGGCCAGCCTCGATTGTCTTGCCCAGGCCAACCTCGTCGCACAGCATGGCCCGGCCGCGAAAACGGCGCAAGACGGTCTTGACCGTGCGGATCTGATGCTCTAGCAGCTCGAGCTCGCGGACCAGGGGCAGCGCGATCAGCCGGTCGAACCCTGCGTGAGTCGCCAGGCGGGCGGCTTCCAGCGCCAGTTCAAAGTCCCGCAGTCCAGCCGAAAAGCTCGACTCGGACAGGACGACAGACCTGTCTTGCGAGTCGAACTCGATTCGCACTCCCTGCTCTGTTATCTGCTCGCCGTTGCCCAGCGGGACCACTACCGGTTCGACGATCAAGCGGAAGCGCCCCGAGCCCTGGTATTCCAGCCAAAATGTGGAGGCCGGATTGGTGACGCCGCGGCTCAGGCCAGGAACGTCGGCCGAATGCTCCACCGGGTCCAGCTCCACCTCCAGCAGCCTTCCCGTCGGATCCTCGATCCTCTCGATCGGAAACCCATCGGGACCAAGAACCCTGGGGAGCTTAAGCCGTTCCGTCGAATCGACCGGGAAGACCTCGAATCGATCACCGAGCTCCAGGGCGGCCGGGGCGGGAGAATGAACCATGGCAATGTGACGTGAGTGATGGAACCTGATGAGACCTCGATCCTCTTGGTCGAACACACGCAAGTATTTTACCAGAGTCGGGCAACTCATGCTTGAAGCCCGAGCCCCGGACACAAGGTTTGGGGTGGGCTTCGCGGGGTGGGCTTCGCGGGGTCATGTCCGGTTTCCGGTTTGCGGGACGAGCCCGGTGTGATATTATTGGGCCATGGCCAGACCGTTGCGGATTGAATATCCCGGCGCGATCCATCACGTGATGTCCCGTGGCAACCTCAGGCGATCCGTCTTCGAGGACGAGCGTGATTACCAGCGGTTCCTCCAAGGACTGGAGCAGACGGTCGGGCGGTTCGGTTGGGACTTGCTGAGTTTCGCGCTCATGCCCAACCATTTCCGCCTTTTCCTCCGTACGCCACAGCCCAACTTGTCTCGGGGCATGCAGTACCTCGTCTCCGGATACGCCAACTGGCACGCCAAGCGGCATCGTCGACCGGGCCACCTCACCCAAGGCCGCTTCAAAGCCGCTCTGGTCGAGGATGAGAGCTACTTCTGGACGGTCAGCCGATACGTTCACCTCAACCCGCTACGGGGGAAACGGCCTTTGGCCGCGCATCCGGCTGACTGGCCGTGGTCAAGCTATCCCGGCTATGCCCGGAGGCGAGACCGCGCCGGCTGGGTGGCCTATGACGCAATCTACTCGGCGTGGCAGGGCGAGATGGGAGGCAGCCACCCCGAGGCGGCATATCGACGGTTCGTCGAGGAGGGACTCGCGACCAAGTTGGAGGATCCCTTTCGGGAGGCTGTTGGCGGCTGGGTGCTGGGCAGCCCGAAGTTCGTCGAGCGGGTGCGCGCCGGGATGACGTCGCCGAGGAATCCCGCCGCGGTCCCCGCCGCGCGCCGGCTGGCGGGTTACGATTACCGGGCGGTCCTGGCGGCCGTGGCCGAGCACTATGGGATCGCCGAAGATAGCTTCTTGCAACAGCGCAGCGGCGCGGTGAGCCGGGATCTGGCCGCCTGGCTGGCGCGGGAGTTGACGCCCGTGACGCTTCGGGAGCTGTCGGCGGCTTTCGGGCTGACCCATCCGGACAGC
>JBAUOX010001166.1:0-32543 GCA_049579985.1 Isosphaeraceae bacterium
CGCTCGATCGTCAGGGTCTCGCCATCGAACCGCCAGACCTCGGCCACGCCCATCGCGGCGTAGATGCCGGGCCGGTCGATCAGCGATGGCGAGAGATCGACCTCGATGGCCAGATCGGGATTCGGGAACGAGGCGACATCGTTGGCCCCCCTGCTCCGCGCAGCCGCCGTCAGCTTTTCTGGGCTGAAATAGTAACACTGGTCGGCGTCGATCCCACGCTGGATCTCCGATCGTTTCCAGGTCGTCTCGCCCAGACCCTTGAGCGGTCGCTTCAACGACCGTGCGATCTCGACGACTAGATGCCCCAGGAGCTGGCGGTAATCCTCATGGTCCGGCCCCTTGGTCATGATTTCCAGGTCCCTTCCGTCGTAAGCCATCCGCACCGGCGTCGATTCGGGCAGCGAGTCCTCCCAGGTCTCGTAGACGCGCCATGAGACGTCCGGCACGACCAGCCGCGCCTCGCCGGCTCTCCGCCCGGCCGCCTCGTTCCCGGGTGGTGCGATCACGGTGCTCATGGGATGGCCTACTCTTTGGATCGTGTCAACCCACCCAGGCTGGCCCATGCCAGTCCGAACGGGGTGACGATCTGCAACTTATCAGCCTCTCGGCGCAGCCGTCAATCAGGGGTCTGGTCCTGCCCAGCTCTCGGCTGACCATGTCGCCAAAGATTCTTCAGTTTCGATGCCATTTTCGCCGAGACCCTGGTCTTTCGCCGCAAGGTGATGCTCGAAGCGACCGAGCCGCTCATGAGCGAGAACGGGATTCCCCGCCGGGGATCCGACGATGTGCCGGCAGTCCGGAACGGCAAGGTCGCGAAAAACTGATTGAGCGGGATCGGAATCGCTCTCGAAGCGCGAATCAGCGATGTCCGCTGTTCCCGCTCGCTCGACACAGTCTGTGGTGGGCGTCCCGGCAGTCGTGATTGCCTCAATGACTGCCGCCCAGCCACTGCTGCAAGAACGCATCGCGTCCCACGGTCATGACGAAGAGCACGGCCGCAATCTCGATCCAGAATTTGAAATCGATGAGGTTATAAGTTCTCATCATGTCAAGTATCGACGTCATCCGTTCCTCCGCTTCTCGCTTGTGGGTGGGCCACGTTCGGGGGGAAATCCTCGGGGAGGGTTGGGAGTGAGAGGTCCGGCTGAAAAGAATCCTGTCTTCTGCCTGGACCTTCAATCAACCTTAGGCGACCTTATCGCGAGATCCAAGAGATGTGGTGAAGCCGCATCATTCGCGCCAGGTTCGTTGTCGATTCTCAACGACCAGGCCGCGAGAACTGATCGAGGCCGATCGGAATCGCTTTCGCTTGCGATTGCGACATGACCGCGTCGGGGCCCACTGGCTGGCTCACAACTTCAAGAGCAAGAGCAGCATGACCACCGGAGTCCTGGCCTTGACGGCGTGGCGAAGCCCGGCCGGCATGTGGATCCAGGCACCGGCCTGGACTTCAACCGTGTCGTCGCCCAAGGTGAGCGTCGCCTCGCCGCGAATGATCTGCAAGACAGCCGGCTTCGAGGCAGTGTGCTCGGTCAACTCTTGACCCTGATCGAAGCCGAAAACAACGGCCTTGAGCTGCTCGTCGTTGTGGATTGTCCGGCTCAGGATACCTTGGGCCGGCGGCTCCGCCTGTGCGGCCAGGTTTGCGATGTGGGTATATGCTGGGCTCATCTTGACTCGCTCGGAAACTCTAACATGGATGAGAATGTCACTTACGCACGTTCCGAAAGGGCAAAGACAAGCCGGGTGCTTGTCTGCTCGACCTCGTTGTGGAAAAGCACGATGAGCAGTCGAATCATCCCCTGTTGATGAGCACCTTATCACGCCACCGACAGCCGGGCCAGCGTGCAACAGAACCGGGCAGACAGCGGGTCGATCAATTTCCAGACCTGAGATTCGGTATTTCCGTCATAACCGGGAGAATTTCCCGTATCCTCGGGAAACCTCGCGGGTCCGGCAATCCCGTCGTCCGGTCAGCCACTGACCACTGACTACTCGCCACTCTTCCCCAACTTGCCCTTGCATCGGGGGGGGGTGTGCCAGACAATGGTTGTTTCGCCTCTCTCTCTTGCTGGGCGAGGGTCGCGGTGAGCCGGGGGGGACCCGGGCAATGGGGGTTTGTGAACCTGGTCAGGGCGGGAACGCAGCAGCCATAAGCAACACCTTCATGTGCCCAGGAGAACCTCCCCGGCTCTCCCCTGCCCCTGACGACCGGAGATCCTGGTCGCGGGCGTGGACAATTGGGTCCGCGTAGTTACGCTTTGACTTGACACCATTTCCGGCACGCGGAGCGCGCTTCTTGGCTGCTGGACCAGGGTCGAAAAAGCGGTCGAGCACAGCTTCCACCGCCCCGGCGCCGGAGTCTTCTCCCGCCGCATCCACGCCCGCGGCCGACCCGCAACCAGCTCCCTCTCCGGCGCAGCCGGCCGCGCCCGCGAATTACATGGTGGTGGCCCGGCGGTATCGTCCCCAGCGGTTCGAGGACGTCGTGGGGCAGGATCACGTGGTGCAGGCGCTGCGGAACGCGATCCGCCTCAATCGGTTGGCCCAGGCCTACCTGTTTTGCGGCACGCGAGGCGTCGGCAAGACGTCGATGGCCCGGATCTTTGCCAAGTGCCTCAACTGCGTGCGGGGGCCGACCGAGACGCCCTGTCAGGTCTGCGACATCTGCCAGGCGATCGCCGCGGGGCAAGACGTGGATGTGATCGAAATCGACGGGGCCAGCAACAACGGCGTCGAGCAGGTGCGGGAGTTAAGGCAGAACGCAGCGCTGCGTCCCAGCCGGTCGCGGTACAAGATTTACTACATTGACGAAGTACACATGCTCTCGACCGGAGCCTTCAACGCCTTGCTCAAGACCCTGGAGGAGCCGCCGCCGCACGTCAAGTTCTTCTTCGCGACCACCGAGGCGAACAAGATTCCGATCACCGTGCTCTCGCGCTGCCAGCGGTTTGATTTCGCCGGGATCACATCCGAGGCCATCGTGAATAGCTTGAAGGAGATCTGCACCAGCGAGCAGGTCGATGCGGAGCCCGAGGCGCTGCGGGTCGTGGCACGGCGGGCGGGAGGCTCGATGCGCGACGCCCAGTCGCTGCTCGAGCTGCTTCTTGCCTCGGGCAGCCCGCGGCTGACCGTCGAGGTGGTCCACACGCTGCTGGGAACCCCCAGCGACGAACGACTGCTGGCCATTCTCGAGGCCTTGGCCGACCGCGATCCCGCGGCGGTCCTGACTCTGCTTGACCAGGGCGCCGGCGAGGGTGTGCAACCGTCTGACCTCCTGGCCGGGGTCCTGGAGTTTCTTCGCGACGCCATGGTTCTCTCAGTGGGCGCCGAGCCGGTCCTGCTGGCGGTCACTCCGCGTCAAAAGCCGCGACTTCAAAGCATCGTCGATCGCTGGTCAATCGACGCAATCCTGGCAGCACTCCAGATCCTGGCGGAAGCGCGTTCCCGAATGCGAGGCGTTTCCTACGCCAGGCTGCTTGCGGAACTGGCATTGGTCCGAGTTGCGCGACTGGAGAATCTGTCCGACTTGAGCAATATGGTCCAGCGACTCACAGCCATTGAGTCCGGTTCGCCGGTGTCGCACAAGACCGAAGCACACGGCACAAAAAAAAAGCTAACCTCTCTTGATCCACAATCGACAGAGGCCGTGGCTGCTGCCGGACCGCCGCGGGTACTGGGGGGCGCGCCGGCACGATCCGGCACTCGAGAGCAAGCCGTCGATCCGGCTCCAGCGATTGCAGACCTGGCAGAGGGGACCAGGGCCGAGGCTGCCATCAAACCCGGCCCGGCGATGGAATCGTCTGTGGAATCCCGCGTTGTGACAAGTTCATCGGCTCAGGCCGGGAGCCCGGCCAAGGCCATTCCAGCCTCTCGGCCGCCGGCAGAGGGAGTGTTAGCGGCACACGAAGCTGGACCTGGGGCCGAGCTGCGGGCCCTGGAACTCGCAGCCATCCGTCAGATCTGGCCCGAGCTCGTCAAGAAGGTCGGATCGCCGTTGAGCATGCGATTGGCGGTTGCCGAAGCGATCAGCGTCGAGGAGCCGGATGTGCTGGTCATCGCTGCCAAGCCGGGCTACAATTCGTTAGCCGATTCTTGCGGGACCGATGAGGCCCGGGAGAAGATCGCCCATTGCCTGCAAAGGCTGCTGCGGAGGCCCGTGACGGTGCGCTATCATCGCTCGCTGGAACCGGCGCAAGCCAGCGCTCACGAGCCGTCCTCGGAACCACGCCGGCCCGAGATCCTGGCGGCCGACCCGATGGTTCAAAAAGTTGTCGAGCTGTTCGAGGCACGTCCTCTGCACCTGGAATACGACGACGACCCGGATTCGGCCTGATTGGGGACTTTGAGGGGAAAGAGATCCTTGGCCCGGCCGGATCGAATCCTGCAAGAGGCGGCCGTGACGACGGATTCCCAACTCTGTTTCTCTGCAACAAAGAAGGTTCAACGTGTTCAGTCAACTGGGAAACCTGGTTGAATTGATGAAGAATGCCGGCAAGCTCCGAGAGTCGGTTGCCAAGGCCACTGAAGCGCTCGGGCAGCTCCAGGTGGAGGGAACATCGGGCGGTGGAGCGGTCACGGCCCTGGTCAACGGCCGGCTTGAGGTCGTCTCCATCCGGATCGACCCCAAGCTAGTGGCTGACGGGGATACCGAGCTGCTGGAAGACCTGGTCACCGCGGCAGTGAATGCGGGGTTGACCAAGGCGCGGGACACTGCGACTCAATCACTGGCCGCGCTGGCCGGCGGCATGCCTCTGGGCTTTCCGATGGGCGGCATGGATCCCGGCTCGTCCGCTGGGAGGTCGTGACGATGACGGGCGTTTCGGCCGCGGTCGACCGGCTGACTTCGGCCCTGGGCCGCTTGCCCGGAATCGGCGCCAAGTCGGCCGAGCGACTGGCTCACCATCTGCTCAAGTGTTCTCCGGAGGAGGCTCTCGAGCTGGCCGAGGCGATTCGGGCGGCCAAGCAGCAGATCCGCCACTGCCAGATCTGTTTTCACCTGACCGAGGCCGACCAGCCCGCCTGTGCGATTTGCCGTGACGCCAGGCGCGATCAGGGAGTCGTCTGCGTGGTCGAGCAATCGCGCGATCTGCTGGCGATGGAAAAGGCGGGAACCTTCCAGGGTGTTTACCATGTACTCCTGGGCCGACTGGCTCCGCTCCAGGGTATGGGTCCCGATCAGCTCACCGCCGACGCCCTGGAAACACGGGTCCGCTCGGGAGTCGTACGCGAGCTGATCATGGCCACCAACCCGACCCTCGAAGGCGATGGCACGGCCCTGTACATCGCCAAGCGGTTAGCCGACAGCCCCGTGCAGATCACCCGCCTTGCCCGTGGTCTGGCATCCGGCAGCACGCTCGAGTTCGCTAGCCGCGACATGCTGGCAGACGCCCTCGCGGGGCGACAGCCATTCTGAAAGAGTCTTCCCATCGACGCGTGACTGCCAGCAAGCGAGCGGCCGCTCGATTCGTCCAGGACCGTGCCATTTTCTCCTCGGGCCGAGGATTCTTCTTGATAATCTCGATTTCGTGGCATAATAATTGCTTTGGGAAGGTGCCCGGGCGATAAAGGTCGAATTCCTCTTTATTGCCGCTTACTCTTCCGCCTCGCGACGGAACTGAGGATTGCCTGATGCGTCTCGATACCTCTCAGCAGATGCGGACCGAGATGCGCCTGCGGATGGCGCCTCGGATGATCCAATCGATGGAAATCTTGCAATTGCCGATCATGGCTTTGCAGGAGCGCATCGAGCAAGAACTGAGTGAGAACCCGGTTCTGGTGGATCTCCGCGAGTCGGCCGCACCTTCGGAGGCGGACAGCGAAGAGGCGGGAACCTCGACAGTCACTGCCGAGGTCGAGGCCGAGCCTAACGAATTCGACAGCCTGAGCGGTCTGGACGAGAACTGGAGCGAGTTTTATGACGAAGGGCCACGGCGCAGCCGGGCCTCCCTGAGCGAGGAAGGCGACCGCAAGCAAGACGCCATGCAGAACATGGCCTCGCGTCCGCGTTCTTTTCACGATGATCTGACCGAACAGCTCGGCTTTTTCGATTGCGACTCGACGGTCCAGAAGCTTGCCGAGTACATCATTTACAACCTGGACGATAACGGCTACTTCAAGCTCAGCTTGCATGAGGTGATCCGCGATTCTGGCGGCGAGGCCACGCAAGAGGAGGCCGAGGAGGCGCTCCGGCTGGTCCAGAAACTGGATCCTCCGGGCGTCGGCGCTCGCGATCTGCGTGAGTGTCTGCTTTTGCAACTGACGCCGGAAACACCGAGTCACGACGTGCTCCGGACTTTGATCGGCCATCATCTGGACGATCTTCAGCACAACCGGCTGCCGGCGATCGAGAAGAAGACCGGGATTCCAATCGAGACGATCAAGGAAGCACTCGAGCACCTGCGCCGGCTCAACCCCAAACCGGGAGCGTCCTTCGCCACGGACAGCGGCACCCAATATGTCGTGCCCGACCTGATCGTTGAACCGAACGACGACGGGTCGTACAACGTGCGGTTGGTCGACGATCACACGCCGCATCTGTCCATTTCACGGTATTACCAGAAGCAGCTCCGGAACAAGCAGACCGACCCGGCCGCCCGAGAGTTCATCCAGAAACGGATTCAGTCGGCCCGCTGGCTGATTGAATCGATCGAGCAACGCCGCAACACGTTGCTCAAGGTCGCTCGGGCGATCATCGATCACCAGAAGGTCTTTCTTGACAAGGGCCCCGAATTCATCGAACCGCTCAAGATGCAGCAGATCGCCGATCGCGTCGGGGTGCACGTCACGACCGTGAGCCGTGCCGTGGACGACAAATGGGTTCAGACGCCGCGGGGAATCTTTCCCCTCAAGCGCTTCTTCGGTGGCGGAACGATGACGGCGGACGGCGAAGAGATCGCCTGGGATACCATCAAGCAAAAACTGCTCGAGATCATCGCCAAGGAAGATAAGCAGAATCCCCTTTCCGATGAGGAGATCGTCGATGAAATGGGCCGGCAAGGTCTCAAGGTCGCCCGGAGAACGGTAACCAAGTACCGCCAGGCTTTGAACATTCCATCCAGCCGCCAGCGCAAGCAATTCTGATCCACTCGTTCGTGCTTCAGCGTGGACCATCCGCGCAGCGAATTAACAATCCTGGGTTCACAATGCCCGACGGTTCTCGACACCGCTGAGCACGCCCCCCCCCCAATTAGCCGCCGCCCCTCATTCTGGCTCCCGGATCTGCAAATGCAGCGGCCGCAGCTGATTTTCACGTTCGCTGAGGTCGAGACCGAGATCAGGCCGGGACCGAGCTGGTGCGAGCGGATATCGCGGACGTGGCCGTGAGCGGGGGACGGAGGTCGGACAGATCCTTCTCGCTCTCGCTCACCGGCTTGGCTTCCACGAGACGACTCATGGCTTCCTCGTAGCCCAGAAACCGAAGGAGTTCGAGAATTGTCACGACCTGGGGATAACCAATCTTCTGGATGATGCCGAGGATTTTTCGCTCTTCGGGCGAAAGCGAATCCGCGGGTTCGGGAGGTTCGGAATCGAGCTTATCGTCCGCCAGGTAATCGAGCGACACGCCGAGCGCCTGCGCCAGGCGGAGTGCGTTATCGAGACCGGGGCGCGACTTTCCCTGCAGGATGCGCGAGATCTCCGAGTCACTGACCTCGGACAGGCGGGCGAGTTTCTGCCCGTTGAGCCCCTTGCCATTCATCAGGTTCTTGAGCTTGACCTTGAGTTCCATGACTGAACTATAGAATATCTCCCCGATACGGGGAAGTGCTTTCTTTTCAGATTCGCAATGATATTTCAGAACCCCGAAAACCGCAGGGGTTGCCAGGTTGCATGGGCTCAAATTGTGTTGGGACCTCGGGATTGAACCGAGAAGTGCGACGCGACGTCAGGTAGGTTGAGAGCCTAGACCGATTTTCCTTGCGTCGGCCTTTAGCCATCGCTGGCCGATCGAATCGCCACGAGAGGGATGGAGGCCATTCAGTGCCGATCTCCTCGAGCAGTCGCAGGAGGCAGTATTCATCATAACTGAGAATTGACCGGATGCAATTTAAAAGGCAACGGGTCGACGTCTTTCGGCGGAAAACCGAGAAAAGGCTGGCCGCAGATGATCGATCGGGCAATTTGATTGGCCGAGACGGGGAGGTGAGTCTGGGTAAGAGCCCGCCATCTGGCACCGAGCCGGGCAAGGAACGAGCCCGCCACGGCTCGAGAAGAAATCCCGTCAGGAGGCTCGCTGGACCGTGTAGTCGGCTAGCACGCGGAGAGCGTGCTTGGAATCCGACTCGCGCAGGCACTCCAGTGAATCGATGGCCTCCTTGACATGCCATCGGGCGCGCTGCCAGGAATAACCGAGGGTCCCGGACTGCTCGAGCAAGGGGATCAGTTGTTTGCGACATTCCGCCCTGGCTTCGCCGAGCATTCTGCGCGCATCGGCAGCGGTCGCGGGGTCGGCGGTTTCCAGCAAGCGAATCACGGGAAGTGTCAGCTTCTGCTTCTCCAGATCGGTGCCCAAGCTCTTGCCGGTCAGTCGTTCCTCGCCCCAGATGTCCAGGACGTCGTCGGCAATCTGGAAGGCGATTCCCAGGTTACGACCGTAGCGGTCGAGCGCCTCGGTCGTGGCCTCGTCGGCCCCAGCGTAGTGGGCGCCCAGCCGGCAGGAGACCGCGGTCAGCTCGGCCGTCTTGCCCTCGATGATCGAGAAATAAGAACTCTCATCCAGATCAAGGTTGCCGCGCTGATGGACCTGATGCATCTCTCCCTCGCAGACCCTGTTCGTCGCGCGGCCGATCCAGCGGCACGCCAGAGTCGAATCGAGCGAGGCCGCCAGGTGGAATGCGTGGGTAAAAAGGTAATCTCCGAGCAGGACAGCCGTCTCGTTTCCCCATTCGGCGTTGACCGTGGCGGCGTGGCGGCGGACCATCGACTCATCAAGAATATCATCATGAACTAGTGTTGCGGTGTGAATCATCTCGACCACTGCCGCCAGGACCGGGTGCGCGCTGGTGACCGAGCCGCATGCCCGCGCCGACAAGAGCAGCAGGGCTGGACGCAGTCGCTTGCCTTGATAGTCGCCGCAATGATCGACGAGCTGTTGAACGAAAGCGAATTGACTCCGAAGCTCATGCCGGAAAATACGTTCGGCCTCTGCGAGTTCGCATCGGATCGGTCGGAACAGGTCTGTAAGTGTGCGCCGAGCGTTCTCAACTTCGAGCGCGGGTCGACTCGCCATACCCGTTCCCCCCTCCAGATTCCAACGTTCGAACTGCTCACGCCCCAACGGTCCGGGAAGTCGGGTCGGCGCCGCGTTCCCCGGTTTCACGCACGACTTCCCCGGGCTGTCGGCGGCCTTCGTGGGCCGGCGAAAATGACCCCGCCTTCCTCCCGTTTTTTCGTCGAGCTGGATCGGGCCGATCACCAGGTTTCGATCCACCGCCTTGCACATATCGTAGACCGTGAGCGCCGCGATGCTGACCGCCGTCAAAGCTTCCATCTCCACGCCCGTGCGCCCGTGCAGCTTCACGGTCGCCTCGATCCGGAGGGCGTCGGGGGCGACTGGACTGAGTGCAATTTCCACGCTATCCAACCCCAGTGGGTGGCAAAGCGGAATCAGCTCTCCAGTCCGCTTGGCCGCCATGATTCCTGCCAGCCTGGCCACTTCCAGCACATCCCCCTTGGCCAGCCGGCGATCCCGTACCAAGGAAAGTGTCTCCGGTTCCATCTTGACCCAACCACTGGCCCGGGCCGATCGCAGCGTGGACTGTTTCCCGGAGACGTCGACCATGCGGCTCGCTCCGCCCTCATCAAAGTGTGTCAGCTCACCCATGGCCTCACCTCAATTTCGTTCAATTCGTTCTGAACGTATTTTACGAATTGTCCACGCCTCGGCTAGTGGGGCTTTCTGGTTTCCCGCAAACTCGAGGCGCCGGAATTGGCGATGGACCGGCTGCCGCACTGGAGGAGGAAGAGCTGCGGACTTGATATCCCTCGCGTGCCGCGGGATCGCGGCCGGGACCGGCGCGAGGAAAGTGCCAGAGGGCGGAAAGCCAGACGCCCTGACGGTTCCGGGTGAAGATACGCTGACCCATTCCGCTCTCGAGCCGTGCAGTCAGATCCGGCTTCCAGTAGGCCCG
Source organism: Isosphaeraceae bacterium (assembly GCA_049579985.1). Classification (GTDB taxonomy): domain Bacteria; phylum Planctomycetota; class Planctomycetia; order Isosphaerales; family Isosphaeraceae; genus Aquisphaera. The sequence continues at coordinate 10,131 of JBAUOX010001166.1, forward strand.
GCGGCGGGAAATGACCACCCACTCGGACCCCTTGGCGGCCTCGTCATCCTGAAGCACCACATCGCGTCGCACCAAGGCGGCGGTGGTGGTCAGGATCCCCTGCCCTTGATAGAGTGTCGGGGCCAGTGCCGCCCTTGCGCCGGGGCGAATCTCAGCGGCCAGTCGGTCCAGCAAGACGCGATCGACGGCATCGCTCCAGTAAGTCAGCTCAAGTCCCAGCCGCTGCGCTCCGGGCAATCCGCCCGTCAACATATTGTAGTAACTCAGGCCGAATGGGTGCAGGGCCAAGACGCCATAAGACTGCGTAACCAGAAGGCCGGCCAGCAAATAGCGTCCTGAACGAAGGGCGCCCCACCGCTGCCAGAGCCGGCCGAAACCCAGTCCGATCAGCATGGCCCACGCCGGGAAGACATGCAAGAACAGCCGCTCGCCGTCGTAAACCGGGATCCGGGTGCTGAAGAGCCCCAAGAAAACCACGATCGTCGCGGCCAGCAACCAGGGAAAGCGGTCAACACGGCGCTGCCGCCAACCCGCGACGAGCCCACAGATTCCCAGAAGCTGCAGACCGATCGGCACAGTGACGGCAAAATACACCCAGGGGTAATGCCAGGGTACATCACGATCGGCCATGATCTGGCCGAAGTACTCGACCATGATCGTGGCACGCTGCACCGACGTCCCCCAATAGGCTTTCCAACGCGCCCAGATGTCGTACCAGAGCCAGGGCCAGCCCGCGAGGAACAGTCCCACGCCGGTCAAAGTCCAGACCATGATGGTCCTGAAGGCACACTGCCTCGAAAGTCGCGTGAACGCCCAGATTGCCAGGATCGGCAAGAGCAACCAGGCGTGGATCTTGGTCAGCAGCGCCAGGGACCAGAGCGCTCCCGCTCCGATGCTCGCACGCATCGAGGCCAAGGGTGCCGTGGCTCGGACACCGGCCAGGAGAGCCGTGGTCCAGAACAGGCTGAGAAACGTATCCAGGGCGGCCAGATGAGCGTGGGCAAACACACGGGGCATGACGAGGAGAGCCCAGCCGGCGCCGATTCCGGCGGCTCGGCACCAACGCCGGCTGGATTCGGCGGTCACGACTCCGACCAGTATTGCAAACGCCAGAGCGGGGGCAAGCCGGCCCGAGAGCACGTAAAGCCCTGTGGGGTCGGCTCCAAAAAGCATGATCTGAAAAGGCTCCCCCAGGCTCGAGGCCAGGCCCAGCAGCCAGCGTCCCAGGGGGGGGTGCTCCGCATTGTCGCGGAAGACTCGCTCGACGAAACCACGCTCGAAGAACCGCCAGCCCCGAGCTTGCAAGGCGGCAACGTAGGTGCGGCCGGGACGCACGTCCAGAGGTTCGTCAATGGACAGTCCCGGATCACCCAAGGTCAGCAGGACCGCCAGGCCGGCCGCCGCCGCCGCCATCAGACCCAGCCGTGCGTGTGAAACAGCCGCGAGGGCTTCGCGAAACCTGTTCGCCCTGGCCTTCCCCGTCATCGTCCAGGCACCTGACCTTCCACCCTCGAGGGCAATCCTTCGTTTGCTGCTGATGCATCTCAAGGCAACCAGAATGAGCGGTCTGGGGAAGCAGATCAAGTCCGCAGTTGTGGGCTGACCGTCCAGGCCCATGCGGCTGACTGCCGTGAATCATGATCTGCGTCGAGGTGCGGCAGGATCGTCGGCAGCCTCGATCTCGATCCGGAAAAACCGACGAGCTCGAGATCCGCACCTGGCCGGGAACCAGGCAGCGGCTCGAGCTCGAAGTTCCGAATCAGGATTCCGGGGTGGGGCGTCGGGTCCTCGGGTAGATCGCCGCCTCATTGGGATCAGGGTTCTTCCGCTTTCTTCTGGGAGATCAGGCGACGGACTCTTTCGGCCAGCAGAGCACCGTCGAACGGTTTCTTGAACGCGTCGTTGAAGCCGAGCGAAAACGTCTCCTCGCCGGGTTCGTCGCTGGTCAGTGCCAGCAGGATTGTGCCCAGGTGGTCCGGGCTCTTGCGCAGATTCTGCGCAATCTGACCTGCCTCGATACGACCCAGGGCCATGTCGATAATAATGCAATCGGGATGGAAGCTTTCGGCACGAATGCCGGCCTCGAAACCCGACGCCGCCGTCTCGATCCGGAAATCATCGCTCTCGCGGAGATGGTCCCGGAGCACGACCTGGAGCGGAGCGTCTGCCCCGACTACTAGGATTTTATTGTAAACCTCGGCCTCGAGATCGCCCAAGGGCATTCCATGCTCCTTGAGGAACCGCAGGAGATGCTCCCGAGGGATGCGCCGATCCTGTGAGCCGGGGATTCGATAACCACGCAAGCGGCCCGAATCGAACCACTTGCTGACGGTCCGAGGCGCGACCTTACAGATTTTCGCGACCTGGCCAGTTGTAAAAACTTTTTTCATCTCGAGGACTCCACTCGCCCAGTTTGGTGCGAGACCACGGAGGTTTCCTCCTCCCTCCGGTTAGGAACCATGTCGGCGCGGTGACTGTCCCGGCCCGGCGGTTGTTCCGGCTCCGGCCGCCCGAGGCGTCGCTGAGCCACCGCAGAGACGGCAATCGTGCAAGACGCTCCGACCCCTCCCCCGTCCTTGAACGTGCCCCCAGGGCAGAACGCTCCTCTCGACCTCAGTGCAGGCTCCTCGTGAGCCCCGCTTTGCTTCGGTCCGAACGTCGCCTGCGCCAGCGAGTTGAGTGACGGATGGGGAACTCGACTCCCTCCGATCAAGGATGGAAGATCTTCCCGCCCCGGGTCAGTGCGGAAAGCGGCCCGGTCCCGCGCGACTCAAGGGGCTGTCATTCGCCTCCTTGCCGTAGCGGACCTGACCGTCAAGACTAATATTCGAACCGCGCGGCGTGGGACTTTAGGAGGGGTCAGGAGTGGTTCCACCACAAAGGTCAATAGTCGGGCCTGAACGGGTTGTAAAAGCCTAGCGGAGGGAAAGACTTGCGTCATTCTGAGAAAAATTAAGCCAGCTCGATTCTCTTATTAGGTTTCCTGGCCGAAAACAGGTGGAGGCAGTCGCTCTGAGCCGGGACAAGGATTCAGAGATACTCAGCACAATTGGAATTTTCCGTGCTCCCGCGCTTCGGATCCTCAGGAAGATGATCCGTCGAACCGGCGACGCAGCCAGTCCAGCAAGCGTGATCGGGGAGGCGTCTCGGTCTGATCGTCGCCGCTGGCCCGTTGAACTCCGTCGTCCTTCTTGGGAACACTCTGCGTCGGGGCGCCTGAGGCCGCATCGGCCGCGGCCGGGACGGTCTTGGCGGAAGTCGTCGTTGCCTGGACCGTCTCGGTGCTTGGGGGGGCTTGGGCCGTCACAGCGCTTGGAGCGCTGCCGGGGTTCCGAACCGTTGAAGGGGTGGCCGAGGAAGAACTTGAGGCTTTCTGGATCGAGCCCGATTTGGTCGATGACGTTGCCGCCAGGTCGCGATCACGCGCCCCGAAAAGCCTCCAGATCCGGGATTGTGAGCGCTGAGAGGCCCGCTGCACCGCGGGGTCGACCTTGGTCTTCGCGTCTTTGCCCGGGATCGCGGCCTGAAGATAGTCCATGTTGGACACCGGCACGGCATCGACTACCAGGGTGCCGGGCAAGTTCTTCTGGCGGTTCGCGGCGTCGAGGATCGCGACCATCTCGGGGTAGGTCGCTCCCAGATTGGCCACGCGACGAATCACTTCCGCCATTTCAAGCGAGGTCCGCAGCTTGACGTCGGAATCCCCGAATTTGCTGGGCACGATCTTGGAGATCTCGATCTCGTCGTCCTTTTCGGCGGCATTGAGGAGGATGGCGCCTGTGCCCAGAACGATTGGCGGCAGCAGCTTCTGACTGCGACCGAAGACGACGATCTCGGAGCGGCGAGTGCGCGAGACATGAATCGCGGGAGGGCCTTCCGAATCGACGATGTAGAGTGCAAAGGGATCCTCCGCGCGGGGTCGCCGCGTTCCGGAGGCAAGGGCAAGCGCTATCGAGTCGGGCGCTTCGTCTTGCTGCTCCTCGGTCCGGGGATCGTCGAGCACGCGAACTTGGCCCAGCGAAGGATCGTGCGGGTCCTGGGTCCGCAGGGCGTTGAAGGCCCCGTAACGAAGTTCGGTGTCCGGTTCACTCATCAGGTTGCGTAGCTTCATGTGGGCCGTGTTCTGGTCCATCGACGCCAGCGCCGCCAGTGCATAGGCCCGAAACTTGGGCATGTGGATCGCCGTCTCGGCGAGTGTCTCTGATCCGACGGGATCGTCGAGGTAGGCCAGCGACTCGGCCGCGAAGAACCGGACCCGGTCGTTGGGGCTCTTCAGGGCCGCTTGCAAGGTCTCCCCGGCGGCGGGCCCCAGTCCTTCCAGCCTGAGCGCGGCCACTCCGCTGGTTTTGGGTTCGAGCAACTCCTTGCCCCAGGCCGCCATGCGCCGGGCGCGTAGGGCGGGCGTGTCAACCATGGGCAAGAGCTGGACCACCCGGAAAAACCGCTCCTGGTTCTGGTGATAAGAGGGCGGGACCCGGAGCACAAGATAGCCGTCGGTCTTCGCGGTGCACGCCCCCTTTTGCTCGCCGGCATCGCTCTGGTGGAACCGCTCATTGACCACTTTTTCCAGGATCGCAGCCGTCCGGACACTCTTCCGATTGTCCTTGATGATCAGCATGTAGGGCGACTCTTTCTTGACCCGGCCTCCGCCCAGAACCCTGCCGACCTTGGGATCATTCGGGTTTTTGGCATTGCCGGTCATGACCGGCCCCTGAGCGAAAGCGAGATCGGACCCCGTCCGCGGCGCTCCGCCGGCCAGAAGAGTCTCGCGAAGCCGAGTGGCCATCAGGTAGCCGCCGGCCAGGCTCCTGGTGCCGCACGCCGGGGGCACTTCCACGTCAACGTCGAACCGGTCCTGAGGATCGGCCCCGGCGCGGATTGTCATCTTCACGATCACCATCGAGAACTGGGGGTTGCTCAGCAGCTTGTTGGCGTGCTCGACCCCGGCCTTGCTCATCTCGTCAACGAGCTGGCCGCGCTCCCAGGACAGAGGTGGATCGGCGCCGGTGTTCTCGAGTCCGGCCACCAGCCCGATGCCCATGACCTTGACCTCACTGCCCTGAAGCACATAAGCAAGGTCGCCGACGGTCTCCTCGACCTTGAGCGGAGGTGGCTCGGTCTTCTTTTTTCGCGGGGGTGCGGCAGCCGCCTGGATCTGTGCCAGCACCAACGCTAAGACCAGGGCTCCGAACACCCAGGTTTTCCCGGGGATGGATCGCCACATCGGCCTGCCTCCTTGCGCAGCGCTCGGGGAGAACCCCCGGACCCGTCTCGAGAACCGAGACGCGCCATTCGATCGGAGCCGCTTGACCACCCCCCTGTGAAACAAGCGACCGCGGATCTGGTAACCCACGGCGAGCGGACCGTATCGGATCGTCAGGAGACGGTCAAGAGCGTTTCCCGATTTTTTTTCATGATCTTGATCGGCCCCGGTTCGATCCGCACTAAAGCCCAAGCTTTATTCGTTCACCAACCGTGGCCTCGTGAGCGTTTCACGGAGTTACCGTCGGCGAGGCCGCGCAGCCTGTCGCCGTAATCCCTTGCCAGATAACAGGTTAACTGGCACGCTAAACACGTGCTAACTAAAAGCTCGGTCTAAGGGTTAAGGAAGTGCTATTCAGTGATGTCCCTTTTCCCCCCCTGGTGCTGGGCGTCTGAATCTTTGACGCCGACGACCACGACGGCTACAATCGACATCGGAAATGCCACCGTCGAAGATGAGGAGTTCGATCATGGCCACGGCTTCATCGCTGATGACGACAGAGGATCTCCTGGCGATCCCGGAAGACGGTACCGATCGCTGGCTGATCGCCGGGGAGTTGAGGGAACGACCGATGACAAGAAGGAATCGCTTCCACAGTCGTGTCATGATTCGAGTGGGGAAAATCCTTGACAACTGGCTCGATGAGCAGCCTGAGCCCAGGGGCCAGGTCCTGGGAGGAGAAGCCGGAGTCATCCTGGGGCATGACCCCGACACGACCGTGGGCATCGACGTAACCTACATCAGCGCGGAAGTGATGGTAAGACAGACCGAAGACTCGACGTTGATCGACGGCGTTCCCACCTTGGTGGCGGAGATCCTCTCCCCCAGCGACACCATTGAGGATATCAACGAGAAGATCGACGCCTACCTGGACGCGAGGGTCTCCATCATCTGGATCATTGACCCCTATCGACGTACCATCACAGTGCACCAGCCCGACAGCGTGCCCAAACTTTTCAACGTACGCGACGAGCTATCCGTCGAACCGCATCTCCCCGGTTTCCGGGTGCCCGTTGCGAGACTGTTCGAGTGAAGGATCAAGCTTGATCTCGTCGGGGCTCGATGACCTGCTCTTCGCCTTGTGTATTCCCTGGCAAGCAGTACGTCCCCGATCCTTCTCTCACGGATGCGGCCGGGGGTACGGCACCGGAACAGGAAAGCTAGGTCCTGGCGGGTTCAACTCGTTCGAGCCACGAAAGCTTGCGCCCAGGGGAGCAGGCCGGCCGATCATTCCCTGCGCGGCGGGGAGGCCGGTTCTCGGAACGATGGTCCGCACCTGTAATCCTGGAACCGTATCACCGATCACGATGCCCTCGAGAGCTGCGGCGGCCATGAGCTCGTGCTTGATGACCGAGCCGACCTTCAGCGATTCGGTCTCTCCCTGCTCGCGTGCCAGGTCCACTTCACGGATCGTGACATCGTAGCCCGGGTACTTCGTTCGCAGGAGCTGAATCCAGACGTCAACGGCCGGCGTGTACTGACCCTTGCGAAGGTCGTAGACCTGGTACTTGAACGTGTCCAGCGGCTGGGCGCGACGGTACCAGACCACGACCTTGAAGTCGGTAAGTCCGGGCGTCGCCGCGGGCCGATCGGAAAGATTCGCTTGCGGTCCAGACGCGCCCGCCGTCGAACACGCAATAGCCAACAGGGCGATCCGACCAGGCACCGATGGACATCTCATGTCCGGTCTCCTTCTGCTCACTGGTTTCCATTGTACCGCCGGGCTGAGTTTCACCGGTAGTCATGGGACCATTGACACCGGCCGGAGACCACTCTCTGATAAGAGCGTCGGGTTGGAAAACCTCACCGCGAGGCATCTCGCGTTTCCATCACGCATGGCCGGCCCGCAGGCGGCCGGAGAAAGGCATGAGCCATGTCCACGGGTTTCAACCGTCGTGATTTCTCGAAGGCCGCGGTGGCGGCCGCGACCTCGGGTGCCGCTTCGACGCTGGCCCCGCCCCGGGTGCTCGGCGCAGGCGACCAGGTCCGTCTTGGCTTCATCGGGGTGGGCAACCGCGGCTGCCAGCCTCTCCATGCCTTCCTTGCCCATCCCGATGCGAAGATTGTCGCGCTCTGCGATGTATGACCACTCTCAGGTTCGGTTCTCGTTCCCCCGGTTTTTTCGCAGCACGGGCGCATCGGGGAAGTGCTTCAGCAGCCAGCGAGTCAGGCCCCAATCGACCAGGCGCGGGGCGACGGTGCTTGTCAGGACGAAGAGCTTCCCCTGCCAGGACAGGGTGATCTGGCGCTGGCGGCGCTCGATGGCGCGCATCGTTGCCCGGGCAACGGTCTCCGGTGACATCGTGCGGCGGTGATTGACCGCGACGCGGGCCGTGTCGACTACCACGTTCTCATCAAAGGGGGTGTTGGTGAATCCCGGGTCGACCTGAAGAACGTGGATGCCGAACCGCCGCCATTCGATGCGAATCGCTTCCGTGAACCCGGTGACGGCGAACTTGCTGGCAGAATACTCGGAGCGGCCCGGCAGAGCGCGGCGGGCATTGATCGAGCCCATGGTGACCATCACGGGGTCGTGGCCGCCGGAAAGGAGGGGCAACGATTCGCGGCAGACCTCGGCCATGGCGAAGACGTTGATCTCGAAGACGCGGCGGAGCACCGAGGCATCGTGCGTATCGAACTGCCCGGTCGCGCCCACGCCGGCATTGTTGATGACCAGGTCGAGCGCGCCAAAGCGTTCGCGTGCCAGAGTGAAAAGCCGGCGACGATCCTCTTCGATCGTCAGATCGGCCGCAACGGTGATCATCCGGGCAGGATCGGCCCCTTCACTCTTCAGGCCACCGACAACGGCCGCCATGCGTTCTGTCGATCGCCCGGTCAGCAACACGGCCGCCCCGGCGCGGACGAGGCGCGCGGCCAAGGCCTGGCCAAGCCCCGACGATGCCCCGGTGACCAGGCATCGCGTTTCACTCCAGGTTCGTCGAGCCATACCGACGGTGCATCTCTCGGGTCGTACCGTAGCAGTCTTGCAAACTGCAAGGCCCGCTCATGATGCATATTGTAGGTCGAACTCCCTCGTGACGGCTACTGCGCTGCAAGCGGCCGGGCGCAACGAACCAATCAATCATTGTTTGATCGTCGAGCTCTGGTAGGCGCCCTCTACCTGGGTGATTGCAGGCGTCGATTCAGGATCCGATGGTTTCCAGCCGAACCGCGACTGGCTGCTGTTTGACGGTGTACTCACCACCACGCGCGAGTTCTGTCCGTCGCTGACGGTGGTCGAGCGAAATGAGTTGGAGCTGGCCGTCGTGCCGTCGCCTGGGACCTCACAGAGCGGGCCGGCTGTCGTCACCGCGCTGGGCATGATGGTTGAGCCCGGAGGGCAGCCTGGAACGATACCCGGCGGGTTACCGTAATAATAATAATTCTGATGACAGCCCCAGCCGCAGAAGCTCAGCCCGCCGGCCAGGACGACTCGCAGGGCCCTGCACCCGAGCAAGGAAATCCAACGGGTGTTTCGCATGGCGAACCTCCCGTGTCGCGACCAGGTTTCCTTGCCTGCCGGCCAGGTCGATTGATCACGACCCCGCAACACACGCACCAGGACCTGGGCTCAACACTCCGAGACAAGAAAGTGGACGGCGGAAAAGAATGCCGCATACCGAGGATTGCTCGATCAATACGAGGAGCGGTCTCGAAGAAGTGACCGGACTCCGACTTTCCCTGTCGGATGCCAGGCGCCGGGACTTTACAGAAAACCCCGGAATCGGCCAATGGCAGTTTCTTCAGGGCCATCGAGCCACGGGTGGGGTCATCGCGCAGGGCGCTCCCTGGCCGCTGATCTGGTCGCGGCTCGCGTGGGGGCCAGCTCGCGGTGGACAGATCCCTGCTGGTGCGCCGCATGGCCGGTACGACGGGTCCTGGACCCGCCCTCCTCACACCCCCCAGCGAAGTTCAACGTCCCAGACCCAGTTCGGGCATCATCAAGATCACGCCCTCGCGGTTGAGGAGCTCGAGGCGCCCCAGGGCGTTGCGGACGAGTTCCGCCCGCGTAGGATCGAGGGAGCGAAGATACGGTTGGGCCAGTTCGAGCAGGGTCGGCTTGTGGACCACGTCCAGCCCCTTTCGCGAATCGTTGTCGGCGCCGTCTTCCAGGAGCTGTTCGAGGAACGACTTGGGCTTGGGTACGACCCGGACATCGTAATCGGTCAGCTTCGCAAGGGCGGCGACGTGCTTGACGGCGTCGTGGAGGGTGCCCAACCGGTCCACCAGGCCGAGCTCGAGAGCCTGCCTGCCGGTGTAGACGCGGCCGCCGGCGAGGTCGTCGATCGGCTTCTTGAGGCGGTTGCCGCGAATCGCCGCGACATGGCCCTTGAAGACTCCGTAGATCTCGTCCATCCAGGACCGCATCTTGAGCCGTTCGCCGGGCGTGAAGACCTCGCTGGAAGCGAGCATTCCCGCGTTCTGCCCGCGGCGGTACGACTTGAAAGTGACGCCCAGCTTATCGTAGAGACCGCTGGTTGCGAGCTTGCCACCGACGACGCCGATCGAGCCGGTGATGGTTGTTTCGTCGGCGAAGATCGTATCGGAGCCGCAAGCCACGTAATAGCCGCCGCTGCCCGCGACATTGCCCATCGAGACGGTGAACGGCTTCTTGGCCTTCACGCGGCGGGTGGCGTCGAGGATGATCTCACTGGCCAGGGCCGAGCCGCCCGGCGAGTCGACGCGGAGCACCACGGCCTTGATCGTATCGTCGGCCGCTGCCGCGTCCAGGGCCTTGCGGATCGACGAGCTGGCCGCGACCGCGTCCTGGAACATCGAAGCGGCCTGGCCGCCGAGCATGATGGGCCCCTCGACATAGACGATTCCGATGGCGGGCTTCTTCGACTCGGCGGGACGGGAGGCGCCCAGCAATTCACCCCAGAACTTGAAGAGGCCAAACGGCGACGAGGCGTCGAGCTTGGGCTCGCCTTTGATACCATATTTTCTATCGAAGACGATGTCCGAACCGAACTGTTGCTTGAGCCGCGCTTCCAGGTCTTGCCGGTGCTCGACGGCGTCGACCATGCCCAGCTCCTTGGCCTTCTCGGCGGAATGAGGGCCGCTGTCAATCCAGGCCTTGACCAGCTCGGGGCTGACCTTGCGGCTGGTGGCGATCCGTTTCACCTGCGTATCGTAGAGGCTGTCGAGCAGCCAGTTCTGCATGGCCTCGGCCTCCTTGCTGGGGCCCTCGCGCAGGAAGACCTCGGCGGCGCTCTTGTAATCGCCGCAGGTCATGAAATCGGGTTTGACTCCGACCTTTTCGAGCAGGCGATGAAGATAAGGCGCCTCGCCATAGACGCCCGTTATCCAGAGGTCGGCCGTGGGGACGACGCTCAGGTGGGACGCCGCCGAGAGCAGGAGGTACTGGCCCAGGCCGCTGATCGTGTCGGCGTGGGCAATGACGTCCTTACCTGCCGCGCGAAGGCGAGAGATGGCCTGCCTCAGCTCCTCGGCCTGTGCCAGGCCGACGGTCGGCTGGTCGAGGAGGATCACGACAGCCTTGACCGAGCTGTCCTTGGCGGCCTTATCCATGCGAGAAACCAGAGTTTCGAGCGGGATGCCGGTCTCGCCGCCGAAATTGAAGACCTCGTCCTTGGGCGTCTCCTTCACGGGTCCCGCCAGCCGGAAGACGGCGACCCTGGGCTTGGGCGCATCCGGCTCCTTCTTCGCATCCTTGGCCGCCGCGGCACTGGCGGCCTTGGCCTGCGCAGGAGCGGCCGCGTCCTTGGGCTTCTCCTGGGCGATTGCATTGGGTCCTGCCAGCAGGCCAGCCAGCGCGACCAGGGCCGGCCAGTTCTTCGATCGCGCGCGCAACATGGTGTCATCCTCTGCTTTCTCTGGGCGCGGAAACATCGACGTCGCCCGGCCGCCCCGCACCCGGGTCATCAATGAATCAGGAGGCAACCGCTGTTGTTCTACCCGAAACCGGGCAAGACAACAAAGAGGCGAAGATTTTCCGGGCTAATAGAACAGCCGTAAAGAGACAGGAGATTGGTATCGAGGACAATCACGCTCATGGTATGTTTGGATCGTCCTCGATCTGCTGGCGGTATGCCTCGATCTCTACACGCCACTGATCGAAGCGAGGATCGCCCACGTACATTCCGGCGCCGGGATGAATCGTGGTTCGTTCCGTGCTGGGAACACTCAAGGTCGTCAGCTTCGAACCGGCGGCGATCCGCGCTGCGATCAAGTCACGGAGATGGTGAAGTGCGGTTGCATGCTGCAAAGTTGGTCTTGACCGCCTTTTGATCCCGACTGCTGTCGATGTCGCGCGCCGAGCCGGGTATCCATGGCCTGAACAGATGGCCCGTAAAATGTTGAGAAATGTCTAGAAAACGCGGAGTTCAAGCAGCCAGAAACCTATGTTCCGCACATCTCGCGCGAATTACTCGCTGTAAGTTCTTGCAGCCCTTGAGATATCTGTGTCAATTTATGTATCTGACAATAGTAAAACACGTCCTTCGTAACTTCTTTGATCTCAATTACTTGCGGAAGATGTGCGGAACGTGGGCAGAAACGGTCCGAGCCTGCCGCCCACCCCTGCCGGGGCCCGGTGGCCAAGGAGGACGAATTCAGCGGGATCGAAGTGGATGCCCGGTCCAACTGACCTTTGACTTCACCGATTCGCACCGTTCCGTCCAGGAGCGCCGAGAGCCATGCAATGAAGGCGATCGCTTCTTGATAGACTTCCAGTCGTTCATGATCGAACCAGCATTCTTTGGGCGAGTGCATGAGGTCCGACTCTTAATCTCGCTCGTGCTCTTGATCCTCTTCCTGGTCGTAATCTTCCTCCTGATCTTACTCTTCTTTGGAGACGTGTCGTGGCCTTTCTGCCGTCGGTCCTGTTTACCCTTCAATCGAAGGTTGACGGGACTCTGGTCTGGACTTCGGTTATTATTAGTGGACACAAGACCAGAAGCTTCTCCAGGGGTTGACCTATGTCCGACGCCAAACGACCGCTTGCCAAGAGACGTGGCTCTCAGATTAACCCCCCAAACCGGTTCGGCGGTCCACACCACGAGATCGACTTCGAGTACCTGGAACACGACACAGACTATCTGGAGAGCCTTCAGAAACCGGCGACCGAGTATATCCCTGACCGTGCCAAGAGCATTGTCGCCGAGAATGACAGCCCCGACGTGGGATTCAGGTATAGCATCAACCCATATCGTGGATGCTCCCACGGTTGCAGCTATTGCTATGCCAGGCAGACCCACGAATTCCTCGGGTATAACGCCGGTCTTGACTTCGAGACCAAGATCCTGGTCAAAGAAGACGCCCCCGAGTTGTTCCGGGAATTCCTGACTCGGAAGAACTGGGTGCCTGAGCCGATAGCCTTGTCCGGGGTCACCGACTGCTATCAGCCTGCCGAGCGCCAATTCCAACTGACCCGCCGGTGTCTGGAGGTGGCAGCGGAGTTCCAGCAACCGATGATCATCATCACCAAGAACGCCTTGGTGCTGCGAGATCTCGACTTGCTTCGGCACTTGGCCTCGCAGAACCTTGTCCATGTGACTCTCAGCATCACGACCCTCGATGCGGAGCTAGCCCGCTCGATGGAGCCTCGCACCAGTACCCCGTCAGCGAGACTCCGTGCAATAAGGGTTCTCGCCGATGCGGGTATTCCGGTACGTGTGCTAATGGCCCCAATCATCCCTGGCTTGAACGACAGCGAAGTCCCGACCGTTCTCGCCGCCTCAAAGGACGCAGGGGCAGCCGGTGCTGAGTATACCCTTTTACGTCTACCTCTGACTGTCGGTCCCGTTTTCTGGGAGTGGCTCGAACGGACGTATCCCAACCGCTTCCAACGAGTCCGCAGCCGAATACAACAAGCTCGTGGCGGAAGGTTCAATGATTCGGAGTTCGGAACTCGAATGAGCGGTACGGGCGAGATTTCGAGGCGGATCGCCGAGTTCTTTTGCCTCTTCCGAAAGAGGCATGGTCTGGATGGCAACCTACCCCTCTTGGATTGCTCCCTGTTTCGGTCACCTCAGCCTAAAGCGAGGCAGCTTCATCTGTTCTGAGCGTTTATTGAGGTTTGTTCACGCCCGCCCGATCCTCTCGTCAGTTCTCAACGTGCCGAAGAATTCGGTGGTTCAGCAGTACCGCAAGCTGGTCCGATTCCACGGTGCGGACCTGCTGTTCGCCGATGCGGCGATCAAGGAGATCGCCAGAATCGCTCTGGACCGTGGAACGGGAGCCAGGGGCTTGAGGTCGGTCGTTGAGGAGGTCTTGGAGGGGGTCTTGTTCGAGGTCGAGGAGGGGTGAGGTACGTGATCACGGACAGAACGGTCAGGGGTGGGGAGCCGGTGAAGCGGGGCAGGACGCAATAGAGGGCACCGCTGAGTCAGAGACTCCTCGCTGATCTCCACCGGGGGACGGTCAAGACCCGGGGTGACATGCTCCCGTCTTCGGGAGCATGTCCGTGACCACGGCTCATGCGCAAAATTCACGTGCTCCCGAAGGCGGGAGCATGGCACCCACGCCTTGCCCATGTCGACGCTTGAGACTTCGGCGAGGGTTTCGTCGGTGGAGAACAGCGAGGATTCTCAGTTTTATGCTTGCATCAACGGTTGGCGGCCGGTATGATACGCTGTGTTGGGCGGCGATGCCCATCTCAATGGCCGGCAGTGCGATGGCGACACCAACGGAGGAAACTACCATGAGAAGACAGATGCGGCGGTCCATGCTGGCGGCGGCGGTGTGCTCGGGTTGATGGCTGGAGCAACGGCGCCGGCGAGAGCGGACCTGACCACGTTCACAGCAGCAGGTACCTTCGACGCCGGGGCCATGCTAGGTGGGCACCTGACGATAGACACAGCATTGGGCACGGTGACCGCGGTAGATCTGACGGTCTCCGCGCCGGTATCCCAGACCTTCGATCTCATATTACAACAGACTGCGAACTCCCCGATTGCGGGGTCGTACAATGTCGTTATTGATTCAACCGCATTGCCCCTTGGGAAGTAACTCTTGACATTGCGGCGACGTCGCTCGTCGGGTATACAGGAGGAAACATCATCGGCGGGTTCGTGGTAGACAACGACACAGGATACTCTCTCGGGTTGACCGAAGGAAGCCTATCCGTCGTCCCCGTCCCCGAACCCAATACCCTACTGGTGGCGTGTGTGGGCGGCGTCTGCGCGATCGCCTATGGTGTGGCGAAGCAACGCAGGGCAGCACGGACCAACACAAGGGCAGCGTAAGACCGAACCACAAAGCGGAGCCAAGACTCGGCACAACGCAAGCCAGCCCAGACGGGAACCCAGTTCGGCGAGTCCGCTTCTTGCCCAGCGCTGCCAGCGTCTCACGTATGCCCCGATGTGGATCATATCCACACCTTGCTCATGAAGCTGGGACACCCGCTGTACGCACCTTTCTACCGTCTGCGGGGCTACGTCCAGCCCCGCAGGCGCGAACGCATAGCCCAGAAAGTCAAAGCCCCGGCTGATCCTGCCGATGAAGGTCTTGTCGGGGTGTTGCTCGACGTGCAATTCGGCGAGCGTCTCGTTCACCAGCCGGATCGCCGCCCGGAGCTTCCACCGGGTCGGGGCGAGAATCACCCAATCGTCCATGAACCGGGCATACGCCAGCCCGGTCTTCTCCACCCGCTCATCCAGGAGTTTGAGGTAAAACGCTCCCATCAAGGGCGAGAGCGGGCAGCCCAGCGAGATCCCCCGTTCCACGTCTTCGTAAAGCCCACCGTCGTAGATCGTCCGTCGCACATACTGCCGCAGCAGGTCGAGAACACGCTTGTCCGGCACGGCTTGCTCCAGCAGACCGAGAAGGATGTCGTGGTCAATGCTGGCGTAATAGCTCTTCACATCGGTGCGAAAGACGAACGTGTTGGCGGCGAGATGCTCGTTCACGAATCGGACGGCGGCTTTCGCCCCGCCCCGCCCTTGCAGGTGGTGGCAGTGGTGCGAGCCGGTAGGGTGCGTCGAGCTTGCGACGACGCACCGCTCAGCTTCCCGGTGCGTCTTTGCGACGCACCCTACTGGGCTTGTAGCTGCGGGCGGATTTCCTCCCAGTGCCAGCGGACATCCCAAACGTCATCGTTGGGCGAGTAGTCCTGGCGGCGTTCGCAGAGCCAGGCGTATGCCTGCTCCAGAATTGACTCGGACGCAATCTCGTCCATCCAGTCCACCAGCGCGGTTTTCCTTCGTCTTGCGCACGTTCCAGGTCTGGGCGGGCTCAACGATCCCTCAAGCTCCGAAGGAGCGACTGTTCGTAGCCTGGGGCGTCAGCCCCAGGACCCGGCAACAGGACAACGTAAGCCTTTTCCAGCCCCGACGGGGCGACACGCGCAAGCCTTGCCGCGCCCTCCTGTCGCCCCGATCGGGGCTCGGAGCGGAAGAGACGAGGCCTCGCGTTGGGACCACCTGGGGCTCACGCCCCAGGCTATGAACTGCCGCCGCTCTGCGGCTGGGAAGAGCACCCATGATCCGCCGGGACAGTCAAATCACGACGAACACCAATCTCCTCGTTGCGAATACTCTGGCTGAGAACAACATAACACAAGCCGCCTGTACTGTCCAGATGGATACTTTTGGTCTAACGGTGCGAGGTGTTCACGGTAAAGCTCCAGGGCAATGACCACCCCGCGGTACGTTTCCCGGGAGAATCTGTTACTTTATAGCCGACGAGCCAAGAGCCGAGATCAGCGGCCCGACGATTCGGGCTGGCTGGGACTGGACTGGGACGATGGGGCCACGGAATTCGCATGCTCATCGAGCTGGACGGCGTGACGAAGACTTACGGCAAGGTCGCGGCCCTGCGCGGATTGTCGGTAACGTTGCCCGAAGGGTCGATCGGACTACTCGGTCCCAAGGGGAGCGGAGGGGGCCACCCATTTTCTGGCGCCCAGGAAACGTGGGTGGCCCCAAAGTTCCCCAGGAAACGTGGGTGGCCCCAAAGTTCCCCACACAGTGTTGCGGGGTACCTCCCAGGCCGCGAGCGCGAGGTAGGCGCAACCCGCTGCGATCAGCAGGAGCACGACGGCGATGAGTGTTCGGAACGCTCCCGGCATGAGACCCTCACGGCCCAAAGGGCGTCGGCAAACGACCAAGATCAGCGGGTCCGCTGCATCGACTGGTTAGACGTCCGTGCCACTTTCAGAGGGCCGGGCTGCGCCGACGAGGGGACCCTCCGACCCGCCATTGTTCGCTCGCCGCAGGAAGAGAACCGCCTTCCCATACAGGGGACCGTCGAGTGCGTCAAGTGCATGGGCGATGTCCACCGACCGCCCCAACTTGCTGGACCATCGATCATCGGACCGCTGGTGGGCCGCATGAGTCGGGCTCCCCTCAAGGGCGTAGAGGGCGACCTTCGAATACTCCCGTTCGAAAGCGCTATCATCACAAGGTTGGTATCCGAGTGTCCCGAAGGCAGCCACGAACGCCTCAATCGTCTCCCGGCGAGGTGCCGAATCCGGCCAGTAAGCAACTTCGTCGGGGTCGGGCCACCACCAGCGCCGCTGATCCCCGGCCGCCCAAGCGATGCAATTGTACCGAGGGGTTGAGGGACTTGTGACCTCGTGATTGTCAGGGCTCAGGCGCGGAAATCCCGAAGAAGGAGGGAGGCCGACTCTCGATCCCATGACCTCGACTCCAGTTCAGCCAGGCTTCGGCCATCCGATCGATATCGCCCCGCGCATCCGCGGGCACCGGATCCGCTCCTGTGATTCTCTTGAGTGCGACGAACCAATGGTCAGGCTCGCGGCGCAACTCGCCCAAGATGAGCGGGACGGCTGCCTGACCCATCTCGATGATCGCCTGATAAGCGGGTAGTCCGGCGATCGCCGACGGGGAGGCAAGGAACTCGGATTGCGACTTCCACTCGGTGGCAAGTCGACGAAACTCCTCGCCGCTCACACGGTCGCTCTCGCCAACCAGTGCTGGATCCGTCCTCGGCTGGGGAGCATATTCGATCATCCGCTGAACTTCATCCGGGATTTCGAGATGACTCAAAGGACAGATGATCGACAGGACGGTGCCGAAGCTACCCCTAAGCTGCCCAAGCGCCTGAAGGAATTGATGTTGATACCCCGGGGGCTGGATGTCCATGATATTCAGTCTCTTGTTCGTCATCAGATCTGGGCCGCCCACCTGCTCATAATGCTCGATGATCTCCTTCCAGTCCGATGGGATCTCAATTCCACTCTTCGCGTTCCGTGTGAAGCGGTTAACATAATGGATAATCGCTTGACTGATCTCCTTCGCCCGACCCAAGAAGCCACGACAGAAACCCGCAAGAACGTTCAGGGTCTTCTCGACCTTCGAACCTTCCGGGAGCTTGAGCGACTCTTCCACGAGGAACTGTTCAAGCCGCTGAATTGAGTCCACGACCTCTCCGGCGTACTCACCCAGTAGCGGCTTGTAAAGCGCTTCGTGACTAAGGAGCTTACGCAGAACACGTATCAAGCACTGTCGATCATGATCGACAAGATCCCACTCAATCGTACCGGTGAAGATCCCGAGGTTGATGCCGACTGTAGCGCTACTCATGTGCCCCCCTTCGACCACTCCGCCGCCTCACGACCAAGATCAGCGGCCCGCGGAGCGGGGCCGCTGCATCGACTGGTTAGACGGTCCGCCTTCAATGATGCCAAGTGGGCTCAGCCGCGGGAAGACAAAGCTCAGCCGGGACGGTCCAGACATCCGCACGCCGGCCGCCGGTCCCATTCTCGGGGTCAGACCTAACGCGGCATAGCCGCAACCAAAAAGGAACACAAAGCGCGCACCACGAACGGTCCGAGATTCATGCGTATTGATGTGATTTGTCGTGGCGTTCACCCGGCGTTATAGGGTGATGCTCGCCAACTAACCCCCCGAAACGCAGGATGAGCCAACAACATAACACAAGCCGCCTGTACTGTCCACATGAATACTTATGGTCAGGAAATCGCGCGTCTTCGAGGTATCTGACGGTGCGACGTGTTCATTGATGAAGCTCCAGAGCAATGACCACCCCCGGTACGTTTCTCAGAAGAATCTGTTACTTTAGAGCCGACGAGGCAAGAGCCGAGATCAGCGGCCCGACGATTCGGGCTGGCTGGGACTGAACTGGGACGATGGGGCCACGGAATTCGCATGCTCATCGAGCTGGACGGCGTGACGAAGACTTACGGCAAGGTCGCGGCCCTGCGCGGGTTGTCGGTAACGTTGCCCGAAGGGTCGATCGGACTACTCGGTCCCAACGGGGCAGGCAAGACGACGATGATCCGCAGCCTGCTTGGATTGATTGCTCTGGACGCCGGCTCGGGCCGCGTCCTGGGCATGGACATTCGCACTTCGCGAATGGACATTCGCCAGTCGGTCGGGTTCGTTCCCGAGGACGAGTGCCTGTTTCCCGCAGTCGTGGGCGTGCAGTTCGTCGCTTATGCGGGAGAGCTTGTCGGAATGCAATCCAGGGATGCGCTGCAACGCGCCCATGAGGTACTCGACTATGTCGGCTTGGGAGAAGCGCGTTATCGGCGAGTCGAGTCGTACTCGTCGGGGATGAAGCAGCGGCTCAAGATCGCCTCGGCGATCGTGCACGATCCGCGGCTCCTGATACTGGACGAGCCGACTAACGGAATGGATCCGGCCGGCCGCGAGGAAATCCTGGCCCTGGCGCGTGATCTGTCGCACGCCAAGGGAATGAGCTTGGTCTTCTCGAGCCACCTCCTCCCCGATGTCGAAGCGGTCTGCGAAGACGTGGTTGTGCTGGGACGGGGCCGGCTGCTGGCCCAAGGGCGCATCGACGCGCTCAAGCAGCCTCACGATCGTCAATTCGAGGTGCGGGTCAAGGGCGATCAGCTCGCGTTTGCCGGCCGCCTGGCCGCCCGGGGCATCGACGCCGCGCCCACGGACGACCACCTCCTGGTGCAGCTTCCCGAGGGAACCGGAAGCGCGGTCCTGTGGGAAACGGCCGATCAGACCGGTGAGCAGTTGCGTGCCCTGCGCCCCCGGCGGAGCACTCTCGAAGAAATCTTCTTGAGCGCCTTGGCGGAACAAGACTGATGCCCATACTCGACCAAGGATATCAGCACTGGAACGGTCAGCTCAGGGGCCACGCCTGGCGATGGCTGACGATCAGCCGGCAGGGAGCCCGCGCCCAGCTCAAGAATCGCTGGGTCTGGTTGATGATCATCGGCGCCTGCCTGCCAGCCTTGATCCTTTCCGGGTTTCTCGTGCTCTGGGGCCTTTTCGAGCAGAAATCGAGCCTGTTGACTCCGTTGCTGTTCCTTTTCCAGGGCCTTCCCGACGAGCTCCGGGCTGGCCCTCGAGGATATCGAACCACGTTCTGGACCCTCGCCTTCAACCAGTTTCTTGATATCCAGCTCTTTTTCGCGATGGCGCTCGTGCTCCTGGTCGGGCCCGAGCTGATCAGCCAGGACCTCCGGTTCAACGCAATGCCCCTCTACTTCGCGCGACCTGTGCGACGGCTCGACTACTTCGCGGGAAAACTCGGCGTCATCGCCGCCTACCTCGGGGCCATCATGGTCGTGCCGGTGCTGCTGGCCTTCGGCATTGGGTTTGCGTTCAGCCTCGATCCCCTGGTGTTTCGCGACACCTGGCGCGTGCTCGTGGCCTCGCTGGCCTACGGTGCGGTCGTCGTGCTGTCGGCGGGCACGTTGATGCTGGCCATCTCATCACTGTCGCGAAACTCGCGGTTCGTGGGCGCGATCTGGATCGGGCTCTGGGTGGTCAGTGGGGTCGCCTCGACGGTCCTGAACCGGACCATTCACAAAGATTGGTGTCCGCTGCTGTCTTACACGGCGAACCTGACCCGGATGCGCGACGCCATGCTCGACTCCCAGACCTCGTGGGACAAGGTCGCCGCGCTCTTCCAGGCCGGCCAGAACCAGCTTCGCCAGGCGGCCCGACCAAACCCTTTTCAGCGGCGTTCCGGTCGCGTCAACTTCTCCGCTAATCCACCCCAACCCCCTGCCCCGCCCAACGCGGCCGGGAGCTCGTCCACGAAGGCACGGGGGTCATGGCAGACTTCCAGTTATCCCTGGCAATGGTCGGCGGCCGTTCTTGCCGGTCTGGGCGTGCTCTCCGTCTGGATCCTTGCCACCCGCGTCCGCTCCCTGGACCGATTGAGATGACATAGTCATTTGAACAAAAATCTATCCTATATTCTGAAACTCGGGATTCGCCATCTGTCATTTGCCATCTGTCATTTGCCATTTTTGATTCGTTCCCTTTCACCGGCGATCCATTCCTGACCACGTGAACCAATCGATGACAAGTTCCGAACGGAATCCTGAGCCAGATCAAGGCACCGAGAAGCCCACGGCGATCGAGTACCACTCGGTCTCCAAGTGGTACGGCCACGTGATCGGGGTCAACAACCTGTCGCTCCGAGTGGCTGCGGGGGTGACCGGGCTGCTCGGTCCCAACGGCGCGGGGAAGAGCACCCTGCTGCAACTGGCGACCGGTCAGCTTCGGCCCAGCCAGGGCGAGGTTCGGGTGCTGGGGCATAGGCCGTGGAACAACTCGGGACTGAACCGGCTGATCGGCCTTTGCCCCGAGCAAGATGCGTTCTTCGAGTGGATGACCGGGCGCGAGTTCCTGACCTCGAGCGCGTTGCTGGCCGGCCTGGGCCGACGGGGATCGCGGGAGGCGGCCGAGCGGGTTCTCGAGCACGTCCGGATGACAGAGCACGCCGATCGACCTGTGCGGGGATACTCCAAGGGAATGCGGCAGCGGATCAAGCTGGCCCAGGCGCTGGTGCACGACCCCCGCGTGCTCTTCCTGGACGAACCGCTGACCGGCACCGACCCGGTCGCTCGCCGCGAGCTGATAGACCTCATCCTGGACCTGGGCCGGTCGGGCCGGACGATCCTGGTCTCGAGCCATGTCCTCCACGAAGTGCAGGCGTTCACCCGGCAGATCGTGCTCATGAACCGGGGCCGGCTCGTCGCTTTCGGCGACGTCCGCCAGGTCCGCGACCTGATCGACGCGCATCCTCACCGGATCGTGCTGCGCTGCCCCGACTCCCGGGCGCTGGCGGCCAAGCTCGTCCGCTGGGAGGACGTCCTGGGAGTCGAGCTCCGCCGCGACGATGGCGCGATCGTGATCGAGACCCGCGCACCCGACCGGTTCTACGGCCGACTGCCCGGCCTGGCCCTGGAGGCCGATACCCCGATCGATGAAGTCTATTCCGACGATGACAATCTGGAAGCCGTCTTCAAGTACCTGGTAAACTCATGAACCCAGTTGCGTCGGACCCGTCAGGGCCGCACCGGTCCGAACCGGGTCCCAGTTTTGATCCCGGTTTTAAGGATTTTCGCGGTTTGTCCGCGGATTTGGAATGGCCCGTCCGGCTCTGGCGCCGGGTCCCCTGCTCCGCGCTTGAAGCCCTCTTGAACATCACCGCGGCCCGCCAGGTTCGCGGGCGACGGCTGCTGATTCTGTGCGTACTCTTTGCCCTGCCGATCCTCTTCGCGGTCCTTGCCCATCGGTTCGAAGACCCCTACCGGCTGGAGGATGTCGAGGCCGTCTTGATCTTCGGCCTGATGCCTCAGGCTTTTCTGCCGCTGGCCGCCTTGCTGTTCTCGTCGGGGATGGTTCAGGATGACGTCGAGGAGCAAACGCTGACGTATCTGTTGATCCGGCCGATTCCTCGCTGGCTGATCTACCTGGTCAAGGTGGCAGGCACCTGGCTGGTCATTTCGCTGCTCACCGCGCTCTTCACCACGGCGGCTCTGGTGGCCGTCTACTGGGGCACGGGAGTGCTGGCCCCCGACGCCCTGTTTCAGAGAGCGGGCATCCTCGCCGCGATCCTGTCGCTGAGCTTGTTCGCCTATACCGCGCTTTTCGGCGGGCTCAGTTTGCTGACTCGCCGTTCCCTGGTCCTGGGGGTGCTCTACATCATCGTGTTCGAGGGGGTGGTGGCCAACATCGACTTCATGATCCGCCATGTCACCGTGATGTACTACGTGCGCACCCTCAGCGTCCGCTGGCTGGGCTTGCGGGTCGGCGATTGGGCGATCGATCCGGCGACTGCCCCGAGCGCGACCACATGTCTGCTGACGCTGATCGGCACCGGCTCGGTACTTGCCCTGCTGGGTGCCTGGCTCTTCAGCGTGCGGGAGTTCCGCGTCAAGACGCCGGAGGGAAGTTGACATTGAACCCGCAGGCTCACGGCGGACGTAC
>JBAUOX010001167.1:0-6512 GCA_049579985.1 Isosphaeraceae bacterium
AGGTGTTGGTGAACTTGTGCATCGTACCCTCCTTGAATGATAGGGCATACACAACTCATTATAGGGGAGTATCTTAAGTCCATCATCCCCCGAACCCCCTCTTGCCCATAGTTTCGGAATCTACTGAGATTAGAATTTATGACGAAAGAGGGCGGAATCCCGCGCGCGCATTGCTGGCTGCTTGAACTCCGCGGTTCTCGGACTTTTCTAAACAAGTTGCGGCCCAAGGACGGAGCAGGACAGGTCAATACAGGCGGGGGGGGCTCCCCACCCTCCGGGCCGACCCCACTCGTGGGGTTTCCCCCGCCCGGCTTGCGGGGTCGGCCCTGTCCGGCTTTTCTCTGCGGCGTGATCCCACTCAACCTTGACGAGATCCGGCTTCCCTGGCAGGATTCCCGTCAGCCTGTCAGATCTCCAATTCTCCTCCCGCGCGCGGACCAGGCCAGGACGGGACATCGAGTGCGAGCACGTGGTTCCGACGGGGAATCTCTAACCTCGGCCGTGAGGCCGACTCTTGTCACGGAAGGCAGGAGCAGCCCCATGCCATCCCAGGACGGCTGTTTCGTTCTCGACGTCCCCACGCATGGCGTCACCAGACGGACGACCCGGCAGGCCCTGGCGATCGCCGGCGGCTTCCTTCGGGCCGGTGACCTGGCGCGAGCCGAGCAGGCCTTCCTCCAGATCGCACGGCAGGATCCACTCTCTGGCGAGACCCGGTTCTTCCTGGGTCTGATTCACCAGCAACGCAAGGACCTGGAGACCGCGATCCACCACTACGAGCACGCGCTGCGGCTGGCCCCCGACCTTGCCGAGGCCAGGAATAACCTGGGGGTTATCCTCCAGTCTCGAGGGAGGCTCGACGAGGCCGAAGCCTGCTTTCGCGAGGCCCTGAAACTCGAGCCCGACTACGCCGAGGCGCATAACAACCTGGGCAACGTGCTTCAAGATCAGGGGCGGTTCGAGGAGGCCATCACGGCCTACCGCCAAGCACTCCACTTCCGGCCGGGCTATGTTGAGGCTCTCAAACACCTGGGCAATGCCCTGCGGGCGCTGGGGCGGCTGACCGAGGCCATCGCGTGCTACGACGAGGGCCTTCGCCACGCGCCCGATCATGCCCTTCTGCACATGTCCCGGGCCATGGTCTGGCTACAGATGGGGGACTTCGCGCGAGGTTGGCCCGAGTGCGAGTGGCGGCTCCGCGGACAGGACCTGTTAATCCATCGCCTGCAAGGACCGATCTGGGACGGCGCCGAGCTCGGCGGCCGCACGATCCTGATCGTGGCCGAGCAGGGGTTGGGCGACACCATCCAGTTCATCCGTTACGCGCCGCTGGTCGCGCGCCGCGGCGGCCGGGTCGTCGTGACCTGCGTACGGGTCCTCAGCCGAATCCTCGCCACTTGCCCGGGCGTCGATCAGGTGATCATTGAGGGAGACCCATTGCCGGAATTCGCCTGCCATGCCCCGGTCATGAGCTTGCCGGCCATCCTGGGCACGACCCTCCAGACAATCCCGGCCGAGGTCCCTTACCTCGCGGCCGATCCGTCACTTGTCGCCCGCTGGCGCGATGCGCTGGATGGGATCGATGAATTCAAGATCGGCGTCGTCTGGCAAGGCAACCCGGTCCATACCAAGGATCGCGAGCGCTCCTTCCGCCTCGCCCAGCTCGAGCCCGTCGCCCGGGTTCCCGGCGTGAGACTCTTCAGCCTGCAAAAGAACTTCGGCCTGGATCAGATCGAGGCGGTATCGGACCGGTTCCTCGTGACCGGCCTGGGCCACCGGCTGGACGACATCGTCGATACGGCCGCGGTGATGCGGAACCTCGACCTGGTCATCTCGGCCGACAGCTCCCCGGCCCACCTTGCAGGCGCCCTGGCAGTGCCCGTCTGGATGCCCTTGCCCTACATCGGCGACTGGCGGTGGATGACCGACCGCGACGACACCCCCTGGTATCCCACCATGCGTCTCTTCCGCCAGCGGCGATTCGGCGACTGGGACGAGCTCTTCGCCCGGCTCGCCCGTGAACTAACCGCGGCCCGAATCTTCCATTCTCGGGGTCAGTCGCCATGTCGATGATGATCAACAACCCGCTGGCTTTCGCCTGCGCTTGTATTCACTCAGGGGATTACCCGAGTGCCGAGCTGGCGTGTCGCCAGGTCCTTGAATGGGACCCCGGGGTTGGCGAGGCGTGGTTCGTCCTCGGCGTGGCCAGTCAGCTTCTGGGCAAGGTCGCCGAGTCGGTGACTTACTATCGCAACTCGGTGCGGCTCGCGCCCGGCAACGCCGAGGCGTGGAACAACCTGGGCGCTTCGCTCTCATCCCTGCGCAGGTCCGAGGAAGCGGAGCGGTGCCTGCGCCGGGCCCTGGAGCTCGAGCCGGGTTATGCCCAGGCGCACAACAACCTGGGCAACGCGCTCCAGGCCCAGGGACGGTTCGACGAGGCGCTGGCTTCTTACCTCCGCGCCCTTCACTTCAAGCCGGACTATTCCGAGGTCTACGACCATGTGGGCTTGGTCTTGCAGTCCCAGGGACGGCTGGCCGAGGCCGTCGACTGGTTCACCCAGGCCCTGGAGCGGGCTCCCGAGCTGGGCGCGGTCCATATGAACTGCGCTCTGGCCTGCCTCCAGAGGGGGGACTTCGCGCGGGGCTGGACCGAGTATGAATGGCGGTTCCGCTGCAGGGAGCATCCGGTCCTCGGCCAGGGCAGGCCGCCCTGGGATGGATCGCCACTGCACGGCCGCCCCATCCTCCTCTGGGCCGAGCAGGGACTGGGCGACTCGATCCAGTTCATCCGCTACGCGCCTGCCGTCGCGCAGCGTGGTGGCCGGGTTATCGTGTCCTGTCCCCGGCCGCTCGTGCGGATCTTGGCGACGTGTCCAGGCGTCGCGCAGGTAATTCCCGAAGGGATCCCTCCGGTGGACTTCGCCTGCCACGCCGCCTTGATGAGCTTGCCCCGAATCTTCGGCACCACGCTCGAGACGATCCCGGCGGATATCCCTTACCTGGCCGCCGATCCTGCACTGGCGACGCAGTGGCGCGACGAGCTAGGCCGGTTCGAGGGTTTCAAGATCGGGATTGCCTGGCAGGGCAATCCGGACCACAAAAAGGACCGACATCGCTCGTTCCGGCTTGCTCGCTTCGAGCTTCTGGCGGGTATTCCCGGCCTGAAACTCTTCAGTCTTCAGAAGGGTCCGGGCACCGAGCAGCTTGAAGAGCTTTCGGGCCGCTTTCCCGTGACCGACCTTGGCGGCCGGCTCGACGACTTCATGGACACCGCCGCGGTGGTCCAGCACCTTGACCTGGTGATCACGCCCGACACGTCGCTGGCCCATCTGGCCGGTGCCCTCGGTGTTCCCGTGTGGGTCGCGATCCCCTTGGCCTCCGATTGGCGCTGGCTGCTCGACCGCGAAGACACTCCCTGGTATTCCACAATGCGCCTCTTCCGCCAGCGCCGGTGGGGCGACTGGGATGACGTGTTCAGCAGGATCACCCGGGGATTATCGGAGACAGCCGCATTTGAACCAAGAGAATCCAAACATGCTTCTTCTGTTTAAACGTTCGCACGCTATTACCGCGTGTTCCGTTGCGGTGTGGGTGACACCCAGGGGGCCAGGGCGTACAATGGGGTAAGGATATCCATCCCGAGGAGCCAGGTCCATGAAATACCTCGACGTAATCCCGACCTTCTCGACCCCCCGTAATCCTCCTCGGGACTGTTGATTCTCGGCCTTGTGCGGCTGACCCGTCGTCTACAAGGATCGACCGACTCTCAGCAATACCCTTTGAGCGCGTTGTCCCTCAGGTAGAAGTTCGCGTTACAGCAGACGGAGTTAGCGTTTCTAACGCCCCCCAGCCAGCGGTCGAAGGCGCGGTTTATGAACGTGGGCGTGTTGGTGGAATGGGGCCGCAAGACACTGGCGTTGGTGGATGACCCATCGGGACTGGAGCGTTTTGGGGTCACGGTGGAGCGAGTGCAGTGCAAGCTGGGTTGGTTGGTCGAGTATCGTGAGAACCTGGAGAAATGGTCAGCCTTCCAGCAGATGATCGACGGGGCGCTGAACTTCGTGCGACATCGGGGAATGTACCCGGGAGCCGGGTTCGCCGCAGCGGCGGCATTGCCCGCCGCGTCGGGGGTCGCCGCTGAACTGCGTGATGAGTTGATCGCGTTCGTCAGGGGCGAATCGTTGAAGGCCCGATTTGGGGAGCGTCTCCCTGGGACGACGGCGATATTGGAGTCGTGCTTTGGGAAGCTGAAGGCGCTGGAGGATGGGCAGTCCAAAAGCGGCTTTACCGGGTTGGTGCTCAGTTTGGGGGCGATGGTCTCGCAGTGGACGGCCGAGAGCATCGCCGAGGCGCTGGAGCGGTGTCGGGTTCGTGACGTCTTGGCTTGGTGCCGCAAGATGTTGGGGGAGTTGGTACAATCGCAGCGAGAGCGAGCTTACCGTCCACTGGAAAGCGCAACAAAACCGGGATGAACGCTCGGGTGGGGCAAGGCCAACTTTGCAGCATGCCAGCCTCGCCCTCCCATGTTGTCAATTTGTTAGCGATTCTTACTCGTCGAACGAGGCCTTGGGCTTTGCCCAGGCGGGTGAGTAGGGGCTGAGGAAGAGGTCGCGATACATGACGGCGATGGACAGGGCGTAAAGCGGCCCGGTCACGACGAGGCCAATACCGCCCAGGAGGCCACCCAGCCCGGCGACGGTGGCGACGGCCAGGTGGACAACCGTGGCGACCAGCCATTGAGACTTGAGCGCGTGGTAACTCTGGATGATCGCCCCGGTTGCCGGCAGGCGGCCATCGACGATTAAGGGGTACATGAACATCAGCAGCCCACCGACGATCAGCCCTGGGACAACAAGAAGGTGCCAGCCGACGAAGAGGAAGAGTCCCAGCAAGCCGGAACCGAGGGCCAGCTCGAACCAGACGTCAGTAATGCTCAAGAGGTCTTCGAGGTGAGGCGGCCGGCCACGCACCTGGTTGACGGCCATCCGGATCATGCCGCCCAGGAAGAAACCGGCGACGATCGTGCCCAGCATCACGGGCAGGATCGGAACGCCGGAGTCTCCCAGACCGATTAGACCGCCAAGCATCCCGAGGGAGGCTGCGTGCAGAAGCACCGTGCCGATTCCCTCGCCGACCGCCACGCCGACCAGCGAGACCAGCATCGTCAACGACCAGACTCCCCAGTGGCGCCTGTACAGCCGCCAGGCCTCGCCGATTGCCCCGAGCCGAACGGTAGGCCAGGCTGTCTGTACCGAAGCCATGCTGGGCCTCCTGTTCCAGAAGCGATTCGTCGCAAATGGTGCTTTCATAAATTCGCGGACAGGAGACCGTCGCGTTCAGGCGACGGAGGAATGTCCGCCCTCCTGTCAGGAAAAGAAAAGAAAAAAGAGGCCGGCACGGTCTCACAACGTTCCGGCCCCATTGTCCCTTACGGGACTCGCGGCTTGCGGCGGTAACGTTTGCCGTAGCCGTTCACCGGTGTAGTTACGCTTACTGTACTTTGCACCGTGCGCGCACGAAGACCTTTACGTGGCTGTTCGCCGGTCTCATGGGAGCTGCTCCATGGAGGCCTGTGCGAAGAGCGTCGACGTCCATCAGTGATAGCCCGTTAGAGCAGATCATAGTTCCGGGGTGTGCCGCCTCGCAGCGCACAGGTAAAGTTTGGAGATACCAACGGGAGTATTCGATGCACAGCATCGAACACCAGTCGTTCCAGCAGTCAAACGACTGGTTCCCCGCCTTCGAGGAGACGTACGGCGACCGTTTCGGGTGACGGTCTTCGACCGACGCCAGCTCGCTGACGGAACAATCGGGGCATCATTGCCGCACCTTCCCGGCCGAACCCGTTCAGCCTTGCAGTCCACGGAATGACTTTGAGGAATCGCGAAAGTAGCGACTTTCAGGGTTTCCCACAATGCTGGTCCTCCTCGCGGAGAGTGCGGATACCCGCAACTACACCGGTGAACGCCTACCCCTGCGCTTTGTCATCGAGTCTTCCGATCATTCCGTCTCCAACCACCTACCGTCGTCCCGACGCTTCTCTGAGTTTCGTGCGCCAGGCTTACCGGACCACATGTCTGTGGCCGCCCTTGATCAGGGCCCGTGCGTCAATTGGGCTTCGCCAGTCCCTAGCAGGCTCGCCACAACGGTCGGCCGAATCGAGTTCACTTGCGTTACGGACCAATCGTTCACCTCCAGTTGCTCTCCACCCCGCCTCGCGGCGACGCAGTTGCTTTCGGTTACAGAGTGCCAGAACACTCTGACGGAGACTTTCACCCTGCTGATTCGATGCAATTACAGGCGCAGTAGGTCAGGCTTTCCAGCCTGACTCTGAGCCTTGTCAGGCTGGAAAGCCTGACCTACTACAATGCGTTTCCTTCGTGCCGAGGTAATACAGATCGGTTTATCGCAGCGAGAGTTGAAGCCGGATGGCATAGCGGCGCAGCTCCTGGTCGAGCCGGTCGAGATCTCCCAGGTGAGACTGCGCGTCCTCGATCCGGCGGTCGGACTTG
>JBAUOX010001168.1:0-3114 GCA_049579985.1 Isosphaeraceae bacterium
GGTCAAGTCCGGGAAGTTCTTTGTCCTCCCAGAGGAGGAGAAAGTGCTCCAGGGACTGTTCAACATGCGGCCCGTCATGGGCCAACTGGAGGCCAAGTACAACGCGTGGGCGGCAATCATCCAGAACGAGTATGAGTTCCAGCAGTTAAGCGACTACAAGATCCTGGTCACTGGCCAATTCAACGACTTCAAGATCCTATTCAATAACATGCCTCAGCGAACCCCACTGGAAAGATTTCAAAAGCAGCAGGCGTCTCAGCAGTTCGCCGTGTTCGATAACGAGTTACGATTGACCAACAGCGAGCTCGCTCTTCGTCAAAAGCGACTCGTCGGTGAGGCCGGTAAACAAAAGGCAGAGAACGACGCCAAGAAGGCTTGCGAGACCTTCCTGCAAGCGAAGGGCCGACTGTGGCCGGACGTCGACTCGCTGCTGAAACGATATGACGAACTCAAGGGCAACGACTCGGTCTTGAACGCCTTGAGGGCATATAACGCACAGGCGCAGGCCCACCTCAGAATCGGCCCTTCGGACGACTTGAGCAAGAAGGCCAAACAGGTGATCGCCTACGAGCGGACGTATTCACCGGAAACGGCACCACAGCCAAAAAAGGTGCCCAGGCACAAACGTCTGGAGAACAAGAAAAAGAGAGACAAGCAAGTCCCCTCTCAGACCAAAGATGCGATGCCGGACCAATGAATCGCGAGTCCGGTGAGGGGCGGATGAGCTTGGCCGCTGCTCATCCTTCACATGGAACGGATAGCTCTTCCTGTCCGGTTCCGCTAGAGTGTTCTCGACCAAGTTCCGTGGTTGATCCCATCTCATCCGGGCACTCTTGCCCGACACGATGACAGGTGTGTTTCTCATGTCTCAGCCAGCCAGACCCGGGCAGCCGAACCCTCATGTGGAACGTTCCGGCACCTTGATCGAGACCGACGAGGAGGTTCGTCAGGCGATCTCCGGCCTCAAGGGCCAGGGCCAGGCGGAGAGCCCGCCCGCTGCAGTAAATACAGCAGCTTCGCCGACGCCCAACAAAGGACCCTCGGCGACCCTTTTTCGACCCACGGTGCGTCCGCCGATCGCCGTGCTGACCGTGTGTGACGACGGAAAGCTGGACGGCGAGGTGATTCGCATCCGCGACCAGCAGTTCGTGGTTGGCCGCACTGAGGGAGACCTCAAGATTCCCATCGACGGGCGGATCTCATCGCGGCACGTCGAGATCACGCTTCAGACCGTGGGCGGACTGCACCGGTGGGTCGTGACCGACCTCCAGAGCACGCACGGCATGTTCGTCCGGGTCAGCCGGACGGTCCTGGCCGAACGCGCCGAGTTCCTGGTCGGCAATGGGCGATACCGCTTCGATTCTCCTCAGGCACTCGCCGACGCGACGGTCGCCCAGGTCGCCGACCCCGCGGTCTACGGCGCAACGCAGGGCTGGGACGGCAGCCCCAGCCCGTTCCGCCCCCCGGCTGTCACCGAGTTGATCGGCAGCGAGATCGGCAACCGGATGCTCCTGGTCAAGCCCGAGTACTGGATCGGCGCCGACCCGACCTGCTCGATCTGCCGCCCCGACGACCCGTTCTGCGAACCGCGGCACGTCCGCCTGTTCCGCTCTCTCAATGGCTCCTGGTATGCCGAGCACAACCGGACCCAAAATGGCCTCTGGCTGCGAATGTCCCAGATCGTGGTGGACTCCGTCGTCCGCTTCCAGATCGGCGAGCAGCGCTTTCTGCTGAAGGTGTAGCGACGAACGGGCCTCCGATCATTGGGCCAAGCTCACAAACAGCTTAATGATTTAGGCCACTGAAGTTGGTTCCGATTTCGTTTTCATCCGTGTTTCATCCGTGGCCGAAAACGAATTTGAAGTTGATCTAGCCACGGATGAAACACGGATAAAGGCAAGATTCATTCGGCGATGCACAAGCCCGCAGGGCCGGCATCTCAAGTTTGATGGTCCCCAGGTTTGTGAAGGAGTCCGCGATGGCCGCCCCCGCCACTGTGCACTCGACTGACCAGACCCTGCAATCCTATGGCCTGGGCAAGCTCGACGACCTGCTGGCCGAGGCGGTCGTCAAGCACCTGAAGGAGTGCCACTCGTGTCGTCGCCGCGTTGCCGAGGTCACCTCGGACAGCTTCGTGGGCCGGCTCCGGGATGCTCAGGCTCGACCCGAGTCGACCCTTCCGGTCGGCTCGTCGCTGGAGGGGCTGTCGAGGCTGGGCGGAGATTCGCGAACGCCCGCGCCACCACCGACCGACACCTTGCCGCCGGGGCTGGCCGAGCCCCGGACTACCATGGAAAACTGGCCACGCAAAAATTTGGAGGATCTTAGCCCGAGGAAGTAGTGGTAGAATGGTCCTGGATCATTTGGAGGACCAGCCATGGCGACATCGACCGCCGCACGATACCAGCACCTGGAGCCGCGGCCCGGCTCCAACTATCGCCAGCTCTTCCTTAAGGGGCGCCGCATCCGCGCCGCGGTCGTTTATGAGGCCGTCCACGGCCCCGACCCTTATACGCCCGAGGAGTTCGCTCGCGATTACGGCGTGCCCCTGGAAGCGGTCCGCGAGGCCCTCGACTACGTCGCGAACAACCTGCCGTTAATCGAATCAGAGCGGGACGGCGAGGCCGCTGACGTCCGGGCCCGTGGCCTCGATCGGCCCACGCAGTCGTGAGGGTCCTGATCGACGAGAATATGAGTAGCCGCCGCTTGGCCGCCCGGCTGCAGTCGGTTGGGCACGACGTTCTGCTTGCCTCGGACGTCGGTCAAGGGTCGGTTAGCGATGCTCGAGTGCTGGCCTGGGCTGTCGCTCAGGACCGCCCGGTTTTGACCCGAGACCACGAAGACTTCGCCGATCTGCACGACCTCGTCGTGGCCGTCGTCGGCCACCACCCGGGTATCGTGGTCGTCCGATTCGACAACGATCCGCGGCACAACCTGACCGAGCGTGCAATTGCAACGGCGATTGGCAACCTGGAGTCTTCTGGCGTGGCGGTCGTCGACAGGATCCACGTCCTGAATCACTGGCGTTGATCGTCGGCCAGCGACCACCCGTGGACTGGAAACGGGGACGCTGCTATTGATTCTTGCTGCGTCCCCGTTTCTGCTCCTTTGTAT
>JBAUOX010001169.1:0-4001 GCA_049579985.1 Isosphaeraceae bacterium
GCACACACTTGATCGATGATCTGATCGTGGTCCGGCTTCAGGGCGTTTTGACCGCCGCCGAACAACATCTGGTCAAGTCGCTTCCGGCCGAGAAGGGGAGAGACTTGCTCAAGCAAGTTCGGACCCATTTGCTGGAAACCGCGCGGCCGCTCATGGAGGCGATGGTCCAGGACGTTACCGGCATCAAAGTGCTCAGCCTGCACCACGACATCAGCACTGTGACCGGTGAAGAGGTCGTGCTCTTCACCCTGGCCGAACCACCGCAGGTCCGCGAAGTCAAGAAGAAGTCGAACTCCTGAATCCTGAGCCTCCCACTCTCTCGGAGCGGTCGCCGCACGAGCGTCGATCGGAGGCATGGATCTGCCGCAGTGGAGGGATAACCATGGTCAACTACATCTCTGCCCTGGTGTTCGTGATTCTGCTGTTGGTGGGTGGGGCGGTCGTCGCACTGCTGACGACAATCAACCCTGTCCTCGCCGTCGTCGTCGGGATCGTCTGGCTGATCGCTGACGCGATCACCTCCTCTGCCATTCAGCTCGCCGCGCAGTGGCAAAGAGCGGTCGTCTTCCGGCTGGGCAAGTTCAAGGACATCAGGGGGCCGGGCCTGTTCTTCATCATCCCGGTGATCGAGCAGGTCCGGATGATCGACACGCGGGTCCTGGCAGTCCACATTCCCAAGCAGCAGGTGATTACTCGAGACAATGTGCCGGTGACGATCGACGCCGCCCTGTTCTTCCGGGTGGTGAACCCCGCCGACGCGATCATCATGGTGCAGGATTACCGCAACATCATCCTGCAGTATGCCCAGACCTCGCTCCGCGACGTCATCGGTCAGGGGACCCTGGACCAGCTCTTGACCGAAAGGGAGCAGATCGCCAAGGCGATCGAGGACCATGTCGAGCGTGATACCAAGGGATGGGGGCTGGATGTCACGGGCCTGCGGATCCAGGACGTCGACATGCCCGAGGAGCTCAAGAAGATGATGTCGCGCCAGGCCTCGGCCGAGCGCGAGAAGCGGGCCACGATCACCAAGGCCGAGGGCGATAAGGAGGCGTCCGTCAACCTCGCCGCCGCGGCCCGGACGATGGCGGAAAGTCCCGGGGCCATGCAGTTACGCACCTTGCAGACCATCGACGGTCTGGGAGCGTCAGCCTCCAACACCGTGGTGCTTGCCGTGCCCGTCGAGCTGCTGGACGTCTCCGCCAAGCGCGATCGCAGCGCCGGCATCGGCCGCGCGAGCGTTGCCGAGCCGGGCCCCCGCGCCTGACGGTCCTGCGGTTGTTGAACGCCATAGAGGCTGATGATGCCCCCTACTCATGCTCTGTCTTCATCGTCCTATCCAAATAGGGCTGCATCTCCCCTTCAAGTTGCTTCCCGAACTCCATCAACCGTTCAGCATATGCCTGCAGGCTCTTATCGTCGTCGGCCTGAGGTACCCACTCGGGCACTTCCAATGGTACCCCTTTCTCATCCAACGCCACGAACACAATCACACAATGAGTCGTCGGGATAAACTGACGAGTCTTCGGATCGCCACTGCGCACCTTCACCGCAATATGCATGCTGGTTCGCCCCGTATAGATCAGTTGGGCATGCACTTCCACAATATTCCCAATCTGGATGGGTTTATGGAAGCGAATACCGCCGACATACACCGTGGCACACGGATACCCACTCCAGCCTGCGGCACAGAGATACCCCGCCTCGTCAATCCACTTCATTACCGCCCCACCATGGACCTTCCCATAGATACTTATGTCGGTCGGTGCGGCGAGGAATCGCAAGGTGATTTCTCGAACCCGCTTTGATGGTCCTGTCATGGTTATAACCTCCAACCTCAGCGGCCCGGTCCGCCGGGGCCGAGTATTGAGCCGACACAAAGCTTCCGGGGCGGGTCGGGTTCGCTGCTTCGAGTGGTAAGGCTCCGAGCATGAGCAGACTCAGCTCCTGCTGAGGAGCAGGGCAGATGACTTCGCCCTTTCATGCCCCCGAGCAACACGACGACCAAGACCAAGACTGGCAGCAGGTGGATCAGGTTATCGCCGACCGGGAACGCCAGCTAGCCCTCCCAGAGAATGACAAGAGCGATGACGATTGTCTAGAGCGCGGCATCATCGAGAAGCTCAGGCGATATCTAAGCTACAGACACGTTTTCCCGTAGTGCGGACCAGTCCCTCGCCGGAACGGCCGACGAAGCGGGCCTCTGGGCGAGTCGGCCGTCGCGTGGCCAGGCCCTGTCGCTGGATCGAGAATCCATTCCGGGCTCGTGCACGATGGGTCCTCTGGATGACGACCGGATCAGTGAGGGGCTGACGGGTCGGTCGCGCGTGGCAAACTCGCCCGCAAATGCGGATTGACGACCCGGTTCAGCAAGCTGTCCGCCGCCACCAATTGCAGGCTGCGCGGTAGCGGAACCAGCTCGAAGCCGAACGCGTCCTTGCGCAGCGGGAGGAACTCGTCCACGCGGTCCCGCAGCACGGGCATGACCCCGCCGGACATGGGATGGGTCCGCCTCCACGTGCAATACCGATTGAACAGCGACATGGCCGTGATCCCCACCGACTCCGCCAGCACACCACTTCTGAGCCAGCCCAGGTGCATCAAGTTGCGCACCGCGTGGCCCGACGAGTAGAACTTGCGATAACACCGAAACAGCGACCCGGCCAACTGCTCGCGCGAGAAGTGGGGGTGGCGCCATGTCAGGCACGTCAAGTCGAACCGGTCGAGGTTGTCCTCCGTGACCAGCCCCTCGGCCACGAACTCGTCGTACTGCTCGGTGCCGGGAATCGGGCAGAGGATGTAGAAGGAGGCGAACGTCGGGCCCAGCTCGCGGAGCATTTCCAGGTGCCGGTCCACGTCCACCTCCGTGTCCTGCGGGAAGCCGATGATGTTGGAAAAGTGCGAGCTGATTCCGTGTTCGCGGCACAGTTGTGCAATGTCGCGGTACATCTCCGGGCGGTTCTGTCCCTTCCGGGCAGCCAACAAGGTCTGGCGGTTAAACGACTCGACGCCGACGAACATCTGGAAGCACCCGGCCTCGGCCAGCAGCGCCACCAGGCGCTCCTGTCTTGCGATCTGCGTATCGCACTGCACGAAAAACTCCAGCCCCAGGCGCTCCTCGACGATGGCCGAAAGCAACTCCTCGGCCTCGGGGTACTTGTTGAAGTTGTCGGAGGTGAACATGATCGTCCGCACGCCCCCCGCCTTGGCGGCGCGGAGGCTGGCCAGGGTGGTGGCGACGCTCTGGCTGCGAATCCGCCGCCCGGCGATCTTGATCACCGAGCAGAAGTTGCACGTGAACGGGCACCCGCGGGCCGGGTACAGCCCGAGCATCGGGATGACGTAGCGGCGCAGGTCTTGCCGGCCGGGCGGCACGACGACCGGCGCCTCCAGCTCCTGCTGCCATCGCCCGTCCGCGCCATAGACCGGCCGCAACTCCCCCCCGACCGCGTCCTCCAGGATCTCCCGCCAGACCAGCTCCGCCTCGGCCAGCGCGAAGCTCACCCCGCGGCCGTACAGCATCGACGTGTCGCAGGTCATCACGTGGGGGCCGCCGATGACCGCCAGGCATTCGTTCCGCCGGGCATACGCCGCGAGGTCCAGCGCGCGATGGAGCTGGTGGCTCTGCACGCCCACCAGCGCCAGCAGCGTCTGGCCGCCCCGGGGCCGCTTGAGCAGGGACAGGTACCCCAGGTCGGTATGGACGTATTCGTCGATCGTATGGACTTCGACGTGCGTACCGCCCAGTCCGGCCGGCGTCATGCTCCGCACATACGGCACGGTGCTGTTGGGCATGAACCCCCACCGAAAACGTTCCACGTAGCCGTCCGCCCTGTACTTGCTGGGCTTGAGAATCACGACTCGGAGTGGATCAGCCATGGTGTCTCCCTGGTGCCTGCCACCGCACGGCGTCAACGTAAGCGAAATAAGAAAACCGACCTGGCGGAACACCCAGAGGTATTCGACCACGTCGGCTTACTCGCTAACGAGCCCCCCGGACC
>JBAUOX010001170.1:0-6293 GCA_049579985.1 Isosphaeraceae bacterium
CTCGGCTCGTGCCATCCCTTTCGGGGGCTTGTACGAAGCGCCTCACGGCGTGTTCGCATCGCCCGAAACACTGTTGCTCCCTTGCGGGAGTGCCCTTGGGCGTTTGAGCTTTGATCTTGGTTACTGTTTTACAGCGGGACCTTCTCCCGCCAACCGCCAACAGCGAGTTGTCAAAGAACGAGCCCAATGTACCATGGGCCTGCGGGAGAGTTCGAGGTTCGTTGATATTTATCAACATGCGAAAGGACGGGCTAAAGCCCCAATTCCGGCGGGGGGAACCCCGCTTGCGGGGTCGCTCCACTGCCCTTGAAAGGGCGTGGGTTCCGCGGGCTAAAGCCTCATATTGCTGAGCCGGAGCCGATCATGTCCCAGAGATTTTACTGTCCAGATCCCCCGCGGGACGGCCGCTACCGGCTTCCGGCCGATGAGGCCCGTCACCTGGCGCGAGTTTGCCGCCACGTGCCTGGAGACCGTGTGGAAATCTTTGACGGAAAGGGATTCGCAACCACTGCGCTGATTGTCGAGATCGGCAAAGACTCGGCAGTGCTCGTCGCCCAAGGCTTGCCAATACATGAGCTTACATCCCCCTGCTCGCTGACTCTCGCCACTGCGATTCCCAAGGGTGAGCGATTCGACTGGCTGGTCGAGAAAGCCACGGAGCTTGGTATCACCCGGCTCATTCCCCTGGTGACCGAGCACTCGGTCGTCGATCCTCGTGACTCGAAGCTCGAGCGCCTGAGACGGACAATCATCGAAGCATCGAAGCAATCGAGACGTAATCGATTGATGGTTCTGGATTCGCCCCTGGGCTGGGTTGACCTGGTGCGGTCGGCACACCAGGCGGTGCGTCTCCTGGCCCGGCCCGGCGGCCTGTCGCCCGGCCGCTGGCCTCGGCTCGACGGGCGGCGGGATGCGGTTCTTGCCGTCGGTCCCGAGGGCGGATTCAGCCCCGGAGAAGAAGACCTGGCCCTGGCTGCCGGCTGGCATCCCATTCGCCTGAGTACCCATGTTTTGCGCGTCGAGACCGCTGGACTGGCCGGGGCCGCGGCGATCCTGGCGCTGTGTGAGGAGCGAGCCGTCGATGGACCGGACTGAGATCGCCATGATGCTTTTGCTGGGCGGCTGTGCGGGCGTCCTGAGCGGGATGTTCGGGATCGGCGGCGGGCTCATTATTGTGCCGGTGCTGATCGTGATGTGCGACCTCGATCCCAAGACCGCGGTGGGCACGTCGCTCTTCGCTCTGCTGCTGCCGACGGGATTGCTGGGAGTGCTCGAATACTGGCGGCGGGGCGAGCTGAGGTTCGTGCCCGGGCTGCTGATCGCCTTCGGCATATTCTGCGGCGCCTACCTCGGAGCGCGGATCACCGGCAGTATGTCCGCCTCGACCATGAAACGTGTTTACGCGGTCTTTCTGATCGCCGTTGCGATCTACTTCCTCTGGACCAGCTCCCCGCGGTCGGAGAAGTCGCCGAGCCAGCCCCGGCCAGCACCGCGGCGCGAGCTTGCCGAACTGGACCCGGGCTCTCAGCCGGTCCACTGACCGCCTGACTTGTCCTGGTAAATCGACCAGACAAAGCCGTCGGGGTCGCGGAGGGCGAATTCGCGCCAGCCCCAGGGCTGGTCGGTCGGCTCGCCGGAAACGCTCAGAATCGCTCCCTCGTCCATGCAGTGCTGGTAGAACGCGTCGACATCGTCGACCTGGATCTGGAGGTGAATTCCCACTCCCAACCGGGTGTCGGCGAACTCTTCCGCGTGCGCCTCCTGGGGGTGGATCATCAAAGTAAAGTCATCCAGCCGCAGGATGGCCAGACTGAACGGTGCTCCTTCATGCTCGGCATGAACCTGAAGCACCTCGGCGCCGACGACTTCGTTGTAGAACTCGAGCGACCGGCGAACGTCCTTGACGTACAGGAAGACGCTCGTGACTCTGGCCGCCATTCGCCCCCCCTCTCAACCTCGATTCCACGGTAACCGCTCCGATTTTTCGGGAGGATACACCTAACCCGGGATTATGACAATCGTAACCGCGAAAGCGTCCACATTGATTCTCTATTGATCATTGGAGGTTTTCCCCTCCTGCGGGGGGGCCAATCGTTCAAAATCGGCGATCAACTCGCCCAGGGATGAGATCCTGGTTTCCCCGTCACGCGTTCGCACGACCATCTCAAACTCACCTCGCTCAGGCGCTGTCGGAACGAGGCGGATGTTGCCAGGAAGCGCCCCCTCCAATAGCCGATCTTCAGAGACGGTCTTGGCTAAGGTCTCGAATCGAGGCCAGAAATTCCATCTCCGTCTGGCTGGGGTTGCTCGACGCGAGCTGAAAGTAACGGACGAAATCGTCTTTGCGGGCCGCCCACCGCGGAGGGAGTCCGAGCAGATTGAGCAGATCCCAGATCTCCGCCGGGTGTACCTGCATTGGCGTCGCGGTCAGGAGGATGAGCGACCTGGCTTTTTCCTTCAGGTCCGGCATGAGACGAAGCAGCCAGCCGGTTCGGGCCACCTTCTTGCGGCGACCCAGGCGACCGCCGGCGGGCGTGGTGGGCTTCGTCGAGGACCATGAGGTCCCAATCTTCCGCCTGGATCAGCTCGCCCGCGCGATCACGCCTTCGCATCAGGTGGCTGGAGCAGAGGACCAACGGCCCCTTGTGCCATTCCGTGCGGCCAACCTTGCGTTCCCTCGGCCCAACCCCGCCGTGGGTCTTGCGCCAGAGAAGCTTCTGCCCGTCGTAGATCGGCACGTTCAGGTTGAACTTCTCATAAAGCTCGTTTTGCCACTGGCTCAAGACGGAGGCGGGGACCATCAACAGGAGATGTGAGGTGCCGGTACGCTTTCGGCAAACGCCAGGCGGCGGAGTTTCGCCAGGGCCTCGAAGTCGCTGGCGGCCCCGGATAAGCCGCCCTCCTCGGCTTTGCCCCTGGGGGCCAGGGAGGAGTGGGGCAGGACGTTGAGCAGGGTCTCAAGGGCTGTCATCATGGTGGCGTCGGCCAGCAGGTTGGCCTGTTCGAGGGCAGCCTGGGCGACGCCTGTGTTCTGGTCGCGGCCCAGCGCGGCGGCCTGGTGTAGGGTATCGAGGGCGACGGCCCCGCCGACCGGTCCGAGCATGTTCTTGCGCTTGCGGGTCAGGCTGTCCCAGAGGATGAGGTCGCTGGACTTGACCTCGCAGACCTGGTTCTTGACCTCGCGGTCGAAGTCGAGGCCGACGACCCTGGCGAGTTTCAGGGCCTCATCGACGGGGAACCGGGGAGCTTTGAAGGCGTCCCAGGCCAGGACGTACCACTCGGTCAGCGGGTCGAGGTGGTGCTGCCGCTTGACGGTGGCGAGCTGCTCCATCCGCCAGCGCTTGACCTCGCCGCGGGCGGCGTTCAATGCGTCTTCGGGCCACACGGCGTACGGGTCGAACTCTTCGTCAGGGAAGAGCACCAGGTCGCGCGGTTTCTGGATGGCCCGGCCCCGCCGCAGGGGCCAGCTTTCGCTGAAGACCTGCAAGGCCGGTCCGAAGGAGGCAAGATACAGGTCCACGCCGGTGATCCCCGCCTCCTGAAACTCGCCCACGCGCTCGCGGACGGCGGCGGCGACTTTGGGCTCGACCTCCTCCCAGTAGACCGCGTCGGCATTTTCGGCCTGAACCTCGCGCGGTCGGCAGACGAGGAAGACCGTGCTCTTGGCGGCCGACTTCTCCTTGATGTGCAAGCTCCCCTCAGCCTCGGTATTGATCGGCCAGGAGGCGGTGATCACGAAACCGGCCTTCACCAGCCCGGTCGCCAGCGCGTCCCACGCTCCGCTCGCCTTGTGGGTAAACATGACCGTCATCACGCCGTGCGGCTTGACGACCCGGCGGCACTCGGTGAAGATCGCAGCCATGCGTTCCTGGTAGTCGCGGCCGGCGAGGTTCTTCGCTCCCCCCTTCTCCCCCTTGAACTTGGCGGGGTTGGCAACTGCCTCGCGGTCCTTGTCGGTCAGAACGTCAGAAAACGCCTCTGGGAAAAGCAAGCCCGCGGTCCGCTTGAGCCAGACGTAAAAGAAATCCGATAGCTCCGCGTACATGACATTGTCGTAATAGGGTGGATCCATTACCACGCAATCGACGCTGTCGTCCGTAAGATCGAGCATGTCGGCCGAGCCGTGAGCAATTCGTACCGCTGCATTGCTCCCATCATTGCTGAAGAGAGGACTGCTGTGATCACTAGTACCCGATAGCTCTATAAGTTCTTCAAGTGCCTTCCCTGTCTGCTTGGTGGCCCAATCATAGCCGAGGCCAGTGATGGTCGGGGCCATCTCGGCATGGCTCCAGCAGAAAGCGAAGTCGTGTCTATTGAATGTGTTTGCCACGACCTCCCGTGTCGACATCCAGACGCTCATCCTGGAGTTGTAATTGAGCATTTTGTCCAAGGCAATCGCCACGTAGGTCAGGGCCGCCCGGTCGAGCGTCGAGACATCTCGATTTTGCGACCCGAGGATCTCTTGAACCAGATCATGGAATACTTCGACGCTCGTGCAATGGCCTAGAAGTTGGCGAGCAGAAAACATGTCTCGCCATCTATACATTCCAGAGCGTCGGGGCTCGTCGGTCTTTTGGCCTGGAAGGACGTCCTCGCTCGGTACGATATCCCTCGCCCCCCACTCAGGCAGCCTGGCCGCGAGGGCGGTATTGACTTGGGCCAAGACATCGTCCTCGGCGCGAGGGGCGCGAAAGCCTCGGGCGGACTTAACTTTGTCCTTACCGCCCTTGGTACTTCCGGTCTTGACCATCTTTTTGTAGACGATTGCGTAGAGTTGCTCGCCCATCCTGCCGCCCTGAGCCTGGCTCTTGACCTCGTCGCCGTCGATCACCCGGCCGCAGTCTGGAAAGGGGCACAATCCGTCGCCCCCTTTCACTGTGCCGGCGCTCTGGTCCTTGGTCTTGGTTACGATCTCGTGTGTGCAACGCCGGTGCTCCGAGTCCTCCGTGTGCGGCACGAGCCGTACACCCGTCCCCTTGCTGTCGAGCCTCCAGTTAGGCGACAACGGCACAAGGCCCCCGCAATAGGGACAACTGATCGTGCGGGCCCAGAGGTAACCATCCACTGTGACCCCCGGTGGCTCCGGAGGGAAGAAACCCTCGAATCGTGGTTCCGCAAGTTCCAAGAAGCGCTTGGCTAATTGTTCATATCGTTTTAGAAGGGGGAGACCGAACTTCGCTGGGAATTCTACCGTTGCCTTGAGAAGTAGCCATGCAACTGGATTGAGGTCGTTCGCGATCACCCGAAGCCCCAGCCGGTTGGCCTCGAACGGGATGCTCCCGCCACCAGCAGTTGGATCAAGAACGTACGGATCGAGATTACCAATTGTTGAGGCTTGATCGCGCAGCCAACAAAGTTCGTCTTCGTCAGCCGTATACTTGAAAGCCCTGTTATATCCGTAGGGGTTAGGGCCCAGGTTCTCCCGCTTACCTGTGATGGAATCGATATTTTTCCCCGCCTCGGCCATTCTTGCCTTGGCCGCCACAGGGTCCCCATGAATCCCAAGCACGTGGAGGAACTTCGCCCGGTCCGCATCGGCCGGCAGCAAGCTTGCCAGGATCGCCGCCCGGCTGGCCACGAGGGGGCGTCTCGCCCACCAGACATGTAGGTAGTACGTCGGGGGCAGAGCCGTCATCGACCTCCGCTCCCGGGCACTCTCTTCCCCGAGAGCCGCGATCGGCAGCCATTCCTCGATCAATCGCCGGGTCCGTCCTGGTTTGGGTTGTTCCATCATCGACCTGGATCAAAAGGTAACAGTTCGGATGACAAACTTATGTGAGTTACACTCATGCGTGGCAATGATGACGCCACGCAGGTGCGCGACCTACGATCTGTTTGCATGATCAGGATTCACCCTGTGGCCGTGATTCCTCACTAACAGAGTCAGTTCTGAGCGAACAGCTCGTCCCAGCTCGAGGCGATCAGGATTCGCTTGATCATGTCTTCGAGTTGTTCCAGGCCCTGAATCTCGTCAAGCCTGGTCTTGACCTCTTCCTCGGCTGCGCCAAACCGCATCGGTCCTAGGAACAGGATGATCCTCCTCGCCTCCCCGGCTTTCCCCTCTTCCAGGCCCTTCCGCCGTCCCTCTTCGATAAATGCCTGGATGGTCGACGATTCGCGCATGGCCGTGATTCCTCCAAAACAGTGCTTGATCAGTTCCCAGGGGAACCCCACGCGAGCCATGACGGCGGCCGATGTCCACAACTCGCTGATCTCGGCCGTGACGGCCGCCGGGTCAACCCGTTCCTTCAGACGCTCGACGATGATCGGAATCTGGTCCAGCTCCCGGGCAC
>JBAUOX010001171.1:0-3075 GCA_049579985.1 Isosphaeraceae bacterium
CGAAGTTGATGGGTAATTCGGTGGCCACAGCTACCTAAAGCCATTAGAAACAGGAACTTGTCGCTGGTTCTTTTCAAGCTCCCTATCCGTCCCAGACTATCACTCAGGACTTTTGTCGGAAACGTCAATTCTGGATTCTTCTCCGAGCCGGTTTCGAATTCAAGACCCGCAGAAAGCCCTTCGCTCGGACCGGGACAGGACGCTATCATGACGGACCGAGCGGCATTGGAGGAGAGGAGCAAAGCAGATCGACGCCACCAGACGCAAGGCCAACGCCCTGTGGCTTCCGTTCGGCCCAGCCCCAGATCCGCGACGGGCCCGGATTGCCCGACCATCACGGAACCGGAGAACGAGTGTTCGCCATCGCCTGTTTCTGTACGCGGATCCGGGGTTTCCGATCCGCCACCACTTGACAGT
This sequence comes from Isosphaeraceae bacterium, assembly GCA_049579985.1. GTDB lineage: Bacteria > Planctomycetota > Planctomycetia > Isosphaerales > Isosphaeraceae > Aquisphaera. The sequence goes on from JBAUOX010001171.1 coordinate 418, forward strand.
TTGAACCCGCCGCAAGCCACGAGGCTTCAGTGCGTGGTTAGGCGGGTTTCTCCGCCGGTTGAAACCGATGATGATAAAAGGACGCACGTCTACCACCGCACGCTCGCTTCTGGTACTCTTTGGTTGCTCTTTGGTAATGGGGATGTAAGCGGTTGGCGGGGGAAAAGGAATCGGCCCCGCTGGAAAACATCAACCGAGTGGCAACGTCGTGAGACAGTCGCCAACCATGCGGCCGGTCTCCCCACCCCTTCGGGGCGTGGGCCCGCTCCAAGCGCACCCACAAGGTCGTTGGAGGTCACCCGGTGCGGCTCGACGGAGTCGAGAGAAAACAACAGGATCCACCTGGGTCCACGGGGTCGGAACGGGTCCTTGGGCGCTAAACTCGTCAATGGACGGGTTTGCCCAGAAGCTGCACCACTTCAGTGGTGGCAGAGCGTTCACGAGGGAGACCGACCGATGAATGACGATCGACAGAGCTTGCTTCCCGGTGTTGACTTCACGAGACGGGGGTTCGTCGTCACCTCGCTGGCGTCGGGGTTCGCCCTGGCGGCCCAGCCCATCTCGGCCCAGACCACGGTCACGACCGACACCAACGGACTGAAGGCGGGCGAGGTGAAGATTCCCGTGACCGACGGCCGGATTGCGGCCTACCGCGCGATGCCGGCAGCCGGCGGGCCGTTTCCCGTTGTTCTCGTGGTGCAAGAGATCTTCGGCGTCCACGAGCACATCAAGGACATCTGCCGCCGGCTGGCCAAGCTGGGTTACCTGGCTGTCGCTCCCGAGCTCTACGCACGGCAAGGCGACGTGTCGAAGATCCAGGATTTCCACGAGATCGTCTCGAAGGTGGTCTCCAAGGTCCCCGATGCCCAGGTGATGTCGGACCTGGACGCGACGGTGGCATGGGTCAAGGACCATGGCAAGGGGAACACGGCGAAGCTCGGCATCACCGGGTACTGCTGGGGCGGGCGGATCGTCTGGCTGTACGCGGCCCACAATCCCGACCTGAAAGCCGGCGTTGCCTGGTATGGGCGGCTCGTCGGTCAGCCGGACGAGCTGCACCCGAAGAACCCCATCGATCTGGTCGGCGCGCTGCATGCCCCGGTGCTCGGGCTTTATGGCGAGGCCGATCAGGGCATCCCGGTCGCGTCCGTCGAGCAGATGCGCGCCGCGCTCAAGGAGGCTGGCAAGCCGGCCGAGATCATCGTCTACCCCGACACCCCGCACGCCTTCTTCGCCGATTACCGCCCCAGCTTCCGCAAAGATCAGGCAGCCGACGGCTGGAAGCGACTGCTGGCATGGTTCAAGACGCACGGCGTGTCGTGACCCGGCGCGGCCAACGAGACGCGTTCGGCCCGGGATGGGCAGCTCATCGGGGCTACTCGGCGCTGGCCCCGGTACCCTCGAAGGCGGGCTTGGCCGGGGTCTTTTCTTGCTTGTCGGCGGGTTTGTCGAAGATGATGATGTGCTGCCAGGGGAGGAATTCGAGCGAGGTCACGAAGACAAAACCCTGGGGCTCTACCTCACGGCGAACTTGCTTGAGCGTCATCTTGTGCTCGGGCTTGATGGGAACCTCCGGGTCCTCGCCGCGAAACTCGACGAGTACCAGCCGTCCGCCAGCACGCAGCGCCTTGCGAAGACTGCGGAGGGTCGTCTCGGGGTCGGTGCATTCGTGATAAACGTCGACCATGAGAATCAGGTCAACCATGCCGTCGGGCAGCATTGAGTTCTTCGAGGAGCAGAGCAGCGGCTTGATGTTGTTCACTCCGGCGGTCCGGGCGTTCTGCTTGAGCATCTGGATCATCTCGGGTTGCACGTCCGTGGCCAGGACGGTTCCCCCAGGCCCCACCCGCCTGGCCAGGCGAAGGCTGTGATATCCGGCGCCCGCCCCCACGTCGGCCACGGTCGCGCCGGGAGGGATCTTGAGCGCATCGAGCATGGCCTCGGGCTGCTCCTCATCGACCCTGGTCTCCCGGAAGAGCCAGTCCACTCCCTGCCAGGACATGACGTCGGCGATGGGCCGGCCCATGTAGAATCCGGGCCGGTCGCGTCGGGCCTTGGGCCGCGGAGCTGTCCGGGTCTTCTTCGTCCCGGAACGGTCGGGAGCGGCGCCGGGCTTCGGCTCGGCAGGCGCGGGAGCGTCGGCTTGCCGGGCGCATAGCTCACCGGCGGATGTCAGCAGGACCGCCACGATCAGCGAGACGAAACGGCTGGCGAATCCCGCGCGAATCCCCGGCATGGTGAGCTCCTTTGGATCTTCAGCAATATCGAGGCTCTAGCCCGCGGAACGACCCCGCAAGCGGGGTTCCCCCCGGCCACCGGGCCCCCGAAGGGGTGGGCAGTGGAGGAGCGCCGTGATTCGGGCTTCAGCCCGCTCCGTTAAGCCGCCGACGCGGCGTAAGTAAACGAGTGGTGATTCCGGTAAAAACGTTGCTTGCAAAAGGGCCGATCCCTGGGACAATGGGCTCGTTCTTTGACAACTCGCTGTTGGCGGTTGGCGGGAGAAGGTCCCGCCCACCCCTGCTGGGGGCCCGACAGTAACCAAGATCAAAGCTCAAACGCCCAAGGGCACTCCCGCAAGGGAGCAACAGTGTTTCGGGCGATGCGAACACGCCGTGAGGCGCTTCGTACAAGCCCCCGAAAGGGATGGCACGAGCCGAG
>JBAUOX010001172.1:0-1986 GCA_049579985.1 Isosphaeraceae bacterium
CTAGGGCCATCGACATCGCCGTGTTGGACGACCACCGGAACTGCCGGTTCGTGCGGGCAAACTGGCCGCAAACCGCGTCAGTAACGGGTCGGGATGCGGTCGTTCTGCGCAGGATGCTCTCGGTGCCCATCGGCAACGAACCGAACCAAGTTTGGGCGATCGACGGGCCGCAGGGCCTCGCTTCCGCCGGCCAGACGAAGCGGCACTGTGAGCGCGTCTTGGGAACCCCTGGCCACACGCCGGATACGCTGCCCCCTGCGGCACCCGGGGGCCGTCCGTTCGGTGACTACATCCGCTCTAGCGTGGACCTCTTTGCGGCGTTGCTGGCCGGGCAGCCGGCGTTGCAGCTCGCGGGGCTGGGCGCCGCAACCATGACGAACGCCACCCTCTACGAGATCTTTCCCGGCAGCGAATGGGTCGTGCTGGCGGGGCGGAGACAGCCGCACAAGACCTCCAATGCTGGTCGTGCTGCCCGTCGGTCTCTGATGTCTCGGCTCGGGGTCCACGGACTGCCGACGAACCCCACGGCGGACGAGAACGACGCCGTTGTCGGCGCATATCTGGCGTGGTGTACTCGTCATGCACCCGACGTTGTGAACCTCCGGGGCCTGCCGCCGAATCACTCGCAAGGTGAGCTTCGCGAAGGATACATCCTGCACGCGGCGGCAGTGATGCCAGACGATGCTGCTCAGGCCCAGGCCCTTCCTCCAACCCCGGAGTGCGCACGTACCGATGCGGCGCTCGAAGACGACTGGGCATCCAGTGAGAGCCTCACTCTGAAGTTAACCGACTACGGCCTCGTACAGGGAACCTGCCCGGAGAACGGTTGGATGGTACCTGGGGTCGATTACACCTGTAAGACGATCGCTCCAGATCCGACCGTAGGCTTCAAACTGACGCATGCGGCCAATTTCCCAGGCGGTCGAGGCTGGACGTCAGAACCCAAGGTCAAGCCGCTGCTCAGGGCGCTTGGGTACTCCACGCCGGCGCACCTCGGCGAGCAGAATGCCGTCACCTTGAAAGTCAGACTCGCCGCCCCCCACGCAGAGGACACCAGGAGACGAAGAGGGGTGAGGATCTCGCTGCGCGAGGCCCGCGAGCTTGCGTTGCGAGTGATGATGGAAGCGGAACGACAAGTCAGAGAAGAGAGAGCGAGAGAGGTTCTCTTCCTCCGAGGATCGGTTGACGAGGAAAGTTCGACCCATGATTTATGAAGTCCCCTCTCTCGTCGCACCAATCCAACAGGGAGACATCTTCAGGGGGGTGCCTCGCATTGAGATATCTTTAGAAGCTTTATCGGTTTTGGAAGAAGACGAGCAGCTAGAGAAGAAGACTTGGAAGGACATCCTCTCAGGAATCGATCCTGCAAGACCCGAGACCGTCACCGCCGTTTTGCCGATCAAGCCGGTTCTAGCGATTGTGATCACGCAGAATTGTGACGCAGCTCGCGGCCATTCCATCTCGTTATGCGAGATCGACAGCTATCTCACCGAGAAGGAGAACCCACCAACCACTCCGAAGAAGTGGCAGAGCAAGATTATGGAGGATGTTCGGAAGATTCCCCGCCTCTTCTATCTCCCCGCTGACGAGTCGATCGGTATCGGGGAGAGGATGGCGGTCGATTTTCGCTCTGTCTTGCGGGTTCCTCGAACCGACTTGGAGGCGATGAGGGAGCATCGGATCGCCGGACTCAAACACGTGGCGAACGAGCACTTCAGAGAAACGCTTGCTCAATTCTTCATACGATATCCGGTCAACGAGTGGTATCCGCTCACGAAGGAAGAGTTCGAGGCTTACGCGGAGGCGAAGAAGCCCGAACCTGTCGAGCCGTATCAGTGGCAGAGAGTTGATCCTCTCCCCGAGGGGAATTGAGGAGCGTGTCGATTTCATCGGCGATGCCGGCGCACGTGGAAGCGGAAAGCGGGAAAGCGGGAAGCGGGGAAAGCGGGACAGGGGGAAAGCGGGACAGGGGGAAAGCGGGACAGG
>JBAUOX010001173.1:0-4589 GCA_049579985.1 Isosphaeraceae bacterium
CCTAGCGCTCGCCAGTTGGTGCGCCAGGACGGGGGTGTGACCGCCCCTCGGGCCGGACGGGGCCGCCCCGGCTGGCCGATGGCCGCGCACCAACTGGCGAGCGCCTACGAAAAAAGCTCATTGCGGAATTGCTGCCGGAGGAGGCCGTGCCGAGACATTTTCCCCGCTGGAATGGAACACTTCTTCACACCCGCTTCTTCTCGAGCTGCATGTTCAGCCCGAGACCGCGGATCTCGTTGGTCAAGACGTCGAAGCTGGCGGGAGTGCCGGCCTCGAGGGTGTTTTCGCCCTTGACCATGCTCTCATAGATCTTGGTACGGCCCTCGACATCGTCGGACTTGACAGTGAGCAGCTCCTGGAGGATATAGGCGGCGCCGTAGGCCTCCAGGGCCCAGACTTCCATCTCGCCGAACCGCTGACCGCCGAACCGAGCCTTGCCGCCCAGCGGCTGCTGGGTGATCAGGGAGTAAGGGCCGGTGGCGCGGGCGTGGATCTTGTCGTCGACCAGGTGGTGGAGCTTGAGCATGTAGATGTAGCCCACCGTGACCCGCTGGTCGAATTTCTGGCCGGTGCGGCCGTCATAGAGTACGGCCTTGCCATTTTCGGGCAGGCCGGCGTCTTTCAGGCACTGGCGGATGGTGTCCTCGCTGGCACCGTCAAACACCGGACAGACGGCCTGGAAGCCGAGCTTGGCCGCTGCCCAGCCGAGGTGAGTCTCGAGGATCTGGCCGACGTTCATCCGGCTGGGGACGCCCAGAGGGTTCAGCAGGATCTCCACACCGTTGCCATCCTCCAAAAACGGCATGTCCTCCTCGGGGAGGATCTTGGCGATGACGCCCTTGTTGCCGTGACGACCGGCCATCTTGTCGCCCACCGAGATGACCCGCTTGGTGGCGATGTAGATCTTGACCATCTGAAGCACGCCGGAGGGGAGCTCGTCGCCCCGCTTGAGGCTGTTGAGCCGGCGCTCCTTCTCGTCCTTGAGGGCCTCGATGCGCGGAGTATACTGGCGAACGACATTCTTGACTTTCGTGGTGACTTCGGGGCTGCGCAGGTCGAGCGACTCGAGCTTGAACCGTTCGCTTTCCTCGACCAGATCCTTGGCATCCTTGGCGCGGCCAAGCGGCTTACCGGTTGTGGGATCGGTCACTGGTCCGCCGACTGCCTCCTCCAGGGCCTTGATCATCTGCTTGTACTCGTCGGCAATCCGCGCATTCTCCCCACTCTCGGTGTCTTTGAGCTCCTTCTCGAAGGCCTTGCGCTCCTCTTCGCTGAGGCTCATACGGCGGCTGAACCGCTGGGTGTTGATCACGATGCCCTCGACTCCCGAGGGGACCTCGAGCGAGTCGTTCTTGACGTCCTCGCCGGCGCGACCAAAGATCGCGTGCAGCAGCTTTTCCTCGGGGGTCAGCTCGCTCTTGCTCTTGGGCGCGACCTTGCCGACCAGGATGTCTCCCGGCTTGACGTAGGTGCCGATCCGGACCACGCCGTTATCATCGAGGTTGCGGAGCGCCTTCTCAGACACGTTGGGGATGTCGCGAGTGAACTCCTCACGCCCCAGCTTGGTCTCGCGGATCTCGATCTCGAACTCCTCGATGTGGATCGAGGTGTAGACGTCGTCGCGCACCAGCCGCTCGCTGATGATGATCGCGTCCTCGAAGTTGTAACCGTCCCAGGCCATGAACGCGACCAGGACATTGCGTCCCAGGGCAAGCTCGCCCTGGTAGGTCGAGGCTCCGTCCGCCAGAATGTCGCCCTTCTTGACCTTCTGATTCACCTGGACGATCGGCTTCTGGTTCAGGCAGGTCCGCTCGTTCAGGCCGACGTACTTGCGGAGCTTGTAGATGTGGTTGTGGTCGATGATCACCCGGGTCGAATCGACATAGGTGACCGTCCCATCCTGCAGCGCCTTGACAACCATGCCGGAATTGCCGGCCACGGACCGCTCGAGTCCGGTGGCTACGATCGGCGGCTCGGCCACCAGCAGCGGCACCGCCTGGCGTTGCATGTTCGAACCCATGAGTGCGCGGTTGGCGTCGTCGTGCTCGAGGAACGGGATCAACCCGGCGGAGACGCCGACCATCTGCTTGGGAGAGATGTCCATATACTCGATCTGATCGACGGCAACCGTGACGAAGTCGGTCTGGTAGCGCGCAGTCAGGGACGGCCCCTTGAGCTTGCCATGGTCGTCCATGCCCGCGTCGGCCGGCGCCAGGTAGGCCTCGCTCTCCTCGTCGGCCCGCATCCAGACGACTTCCTCGCTCTTCTTGCCGTGGTTGATCTTGCGGTAAGGCGTGATGAGGAATCCGTACTCATCGACTCCGCCGTAAATGCCCAGCGAGCTGATCAGGCCGATGTTGGTGCCTTCAGGCGTCTCGATCGGGCAGATCCGTCCGTAGTGCGAGATGTGGACGTCGCGGACCTCGAAGCCGGCTCGCTTGCGGTTCAAGCCGCCAGGCCCCAGGGCCGAGAGTCGCCGCTCGTGCGTGAGCTGGGCCAGGGGATTGGTCTGGTCCACGACCTGCGACAGCTCGCCGCGGCCGAAGAAGTACTCGATCGCCGCGCTGATGCTCTTGGGGTTGATCAGCGACCGGGGCGTCATGTCGTCTGCTTCCTTCAAGCTCATCCGCTCCTGCACGGTGCGGCGGAGCTTGAGAAACCCCTTGCGCAGCTCGTCGGCCGCCAGCTCGTCGATGGTCCGCAGCCGCCGGTTCCCCAGGTGGTCGATGTCGTCGATGTGGACCCTGGGGTCATTGCCGCGGCGCAGCCGCAGAATGTACCGGATGGCGTTGACGTAATCCTGGGGATCGAGCGTCATCCGGTCGTCCGGCACATCCTGATTGAACTTGCGATTGATCCGGAACCGGCCGACCTTGCCCAGCCGGTAGCGGTTGGTGTCGAAGAATTTCTCGTGGAAGAGCTCGCGGGCTTTCTCGAGCTGGGGAGGATTGCCCGGCCGGAGCCGCTGGTAGATTCGCAACAGTGCGCTCTCGTGATCGCTCGTGGGGTCGTCCTGGAGCGACTGGAGGATCAGTTGATCGCGGGCGTCCTTGAGCACATGAATCGTGCCGAGATTGGCTGCGTCGGCCAGCACCTGGGCCAGAGCCTTCGAGATTGTCGCGCCACTCTCGACCAAGACCTCGCCGGTGGTCGGATCGACGATGTCGCCGCAGGCGATCCGGCCCTCCAGCTTCGCCGCCGCCTTGGGATCTGCCGAGTCGATCGCGTCGGCTTCATAGAAAGTATTGAGGATCGCGTCGTCGGACGTGTACTGCGGGCTCATGGCGCGAAGCAGAGTCATGGCCGAGAACTTACCGGACTGATCGATCCTGACCCCCAGGGTTTCCTTCTTCGTGACCTGCAGCTCGATCCAGCTGCCGCGCTCGGGGATGACGCGGCAGGCGTGCAACTTCTTGTCGCCCGACTCGACCTCGACCACGAAATCGACGCCCGGAGATCGGTGGAGCTGGCTGACGACGACGCGCTCGGCGCCGTTGATGATGAACTCGCCGCCCCCGATCATGATCGGCATGTCGCCCAGGTAGACCGATTCTTCGAGCACGGTCTCGCCCTTGTTCAGACGCAGCCAGACGTGGAGTGGGCGGCCGAAGGTCAGGCGGAGCTGGCGGCATTCGTCGGGATCGTACCGGGGCTTGCCCAGGTCATAGCGCAGGTATTCCAGCTTCAGGGTCTTGTCGTAACTCTCGATCGGGAAAATTTCCCGGAAAACGCCTTCGAGCCCCGTGTCGGTACGCTTTTCGGGGAGATCGTCGGCCTGGAGGAATCGCTCATAGCTCCGGGTCTGGATCTGGGTCAGGTCGGGAACCGGAAACTCGTCGTGAATCCGGCCGAAATTCCGTTTCAGGGAAGGGATGATGCGCCGCACGGTGGTCGGAGTGGGCATGTCGTCGCGCTCCTCAAGGGGAGTAGGGGGCACCAGATCAAGTCGAAGTCAACGACCGCGCGCCCGTCTGATACCCGTTTTCCGCGTCGCCAGAGACGTTTCGGATCGAGCAGGCGGCGGGACCGGAATCAGCCGTCGATCGGTTTCAATGACAAAGAAGTACGACGTCGGTGATCCGGGTTCTCCGCTGCGCGTGGAGATACCCCGAGGGCGACGCTTCGGATCACGCCGGCATCGGGGTCAGAGGCCAAGACGCATGGAGAGAGCGGTTTTGCGGGCGTTGCGTTGCCGCGGTCGAGCGCTCCGGCAAGCAGCGTTCGGCCCGCCCCGAGACAGTCGGTCGTGCCGGTAAATCGCGATCGGAGCGAGACTCGACCGGGGACCCGACGGCGGAAGGCGCAGACCAGACAGATCACTTGATCTTGACGGTCGCGCCAGCGGCCTCGAGTTCCTTCTTGAGCTTCTCGGCATCATCCTTGGAAATGCCGGTCTTGATCTCCTTGGGTGAGGCCTCGACCAGGTCCTTCGCCTCCTTCAGGCCCAGGCTGGTAGCCGCGCGGACGACCTTGATGACGTTGATCTTGTTGGGGCCGATGACTTCGAGCACGACATCGAACTCGGTTTTGGGTGCGGCGGCCTCGGCCGGAGCGGCCGGTCCTGCCGCGGGACCCGCAACCGCCACGGC
>JBAUOX010001174.1:0-4327 GCA_049579985.1 Isosphaeraceae bacterium
CGACATCCCAGGCGTCGGTCCGGTAAGTGAAATCAAATTCTTCTTCGACGATCACCTTTTCGACAAAGTGGCGGACGCCTGGAATTCGCAAGAACGCGTCACAGTCGTCGGCGAGCGAATTGGAAGCGATTTCAAGGCGCTCGACATCCAGGAATCAACACTCGCCCCAGCGGCGAGTGAAGGGACAGAATCAAAATAATCCCTGTTGTCCCGCGTCGGCTGACTTCTTGGAAGTTTTCCTCGGCTTTTTCGACTTCGCCTCAGCCGCGGCACCGCTCAGGCGTTCCTGCTCGGCGCGCTGGCGATTGAGTTCCAGGAGACGGGCGAGGACTTCGTCGCGGAAGACGAGCTGGCTTCGGACTTCTACGGGCTTCATCGTCGGATTCCTGATGGTCCAAAGAACTTCTCGTCAATGCGGCGCCAGCATCATTGACTCATCTCGACTCACATTGTTCAATAGATTGCATGGATAGTCGAGCGATTTCTCCAGAGACACCTTCGCTCGAGGTGCCTCAGTGGGAGATTCATGAACACCGAGCGGCTACAGATCGTCTAAGCCATAGGACTAACTGCAGATGTGCCCAGAAGAGTGGAGGCGTTTATTCGAAGTTGCGAGTCAAAGTAAGCCGAATAAGACTAAAGCTATCACCTATCGTCGATCTTGGGACTCGGCGTGTCGCGCCGTGCAGGTGAGCTGTGAGGATGGAAACGACTATGTGATCAAGGGCTCTCAGGTTGGCCGATCTGCGTTCAACGATCAGGTTGTGGGACGCATCGCGTGGGAGCTTCAGGCACCGGTTGCCCATGTCACCCTGGTCGATGTGCCACACGAACTGATTGCCGCAAACCCGGATATGACTCATGTCGCGACCGGCCTGTCACACGGCAGTCGATTCGTACCTGGCTGCACCGAGTGTGGCTGGTTCCAATACGTCGATCTCAAGGAGAATCGCCCTCGCTTTGCCTTACTATCGGTTCTGTATGGGTGGATGGTAGCCGCGGAAAAACAGTTCTTCTATTCCTTCAGGCCACCTAACCTGGTCTATTCCTTCGATCACGATGCCTTCTTCCCCAACGGACCGGACTGGTCGACCGAGTCTCTGGGAGCGGCTGGATATCCCGACGTAGATGAGGTTTTCGTCGATCAATGTGGTCTAAGAAATCGAGAACTTAACGAGGCGGTTGAGTGTCTTCGGAGAATGACGCCTCTGGTGATTGCTTCAGCTATGTCCGCTGTGCCGGCCGAGTGGGGTAAAGTCGACGAGGCGGAGCGGATCGCCTTGGCAGATTACTTATGGGAACGTTGCGAGACAATGCTAGCCTGAGGGAGCCAGTTGCCATGGCAACCTTCTACTCGGTGATCCAGTTCGTGCCCGATCCGGTTGCGGACGAGCGAATGAATGCGGGCGTCGTCGTATTCGGCAACGGTAGGATCCTCGCGCGATTCGTGGAAAACTGGGGTCGGCTTCAGCGCTTCAGTAATCAGGATGTCTCTTTCCTGAAGCAGTTTGCACGCGAGTTTCAGGAGCGAATTCAGGACTGCTGGGAAGGCGCCCAGATCACCGAGGCGACCTTACGCGAGATGTCGGCCACCTGGAGGAACGCCATTCAGCTCACTGCTCCCAGGGGATCTTTGCTGACACTGGAAGAGTTGCTGGAAGACGCTGACGAGCGCTTCCTGGCCAACGACCGTACACCAGGCAGCCGGCCCTATACTCGCCACTACATGAAGAAACTTGCTTTCGACGCCGCCCGTTTGGCCTTTGTGCAGCGAGGGGGAGAGAGGGCTCGGAACCTCGTCAAGCGCAACTTCGCGATCAAAGGAGTTCTCACGGCGCACCCGTTCTCCCTGGCGATCGCCAACGGCAAGCCTCTGGTTGCTGCCGAGGTGTTTTCCTTCGTCGGCTCAAGCGAGAGGAGTCAAGAGAAGGACGTGATGGCAACGGCCTTCGCTTTTGAGGACATCCAAAAGCAGCACGGCGGACTTGACCTTGCGGCATTGGTCCTGACAGGCGAAGGTGTCTCACCGATATTCGAGGATGCAAAAACGGTCTTTCATAGCCTGGGGGTGCGGATCGTTCCAAAAGATGAGGTCGATGAGTGGGCCGATGAAGTTGCCGAAAAGGTTCTGAAGCCGGCCTAGATCATTCTCGCTCATACATCTCTCCTTGGATGTTCTGCTCGACTGCGCGCCGTTGGTCATGCCCAAAAGGTCGAGGAATAGGGGGTGCCGGAGACAAGATCGGGCATAATCCGGTCCTCGTCCCGGAGCGCAGCGAGGTCGCGGGCGATCACCTCGTCGGGCTTCTTGCTGAGCGCCGTCCGTTCGTAGAGGAGGTGAGCGACCTTGTGCCGGAGCGTCCCACGCTCCACCGCTCGACGCGGCACATCTCGGCGTAGAAGTCGCGTTTGAGTCGGTCCTCAAGCGGGATCAATTCGACGAAGTGGCTCCAGGACAATTCTCGCGACAGCGCCGCGACAACTTCCCCATCTGGGAAACTCTCGGCGAACTGGATCATCCGACGGAGCCCCTTCTCCGTGTAGCCCCTGCCAAACTCCGCCGTCAATTGTCGCGACAGCGTCGCGACAATCTCCTCACCGTACCCGGCCCGCTTCTCCCGGAGGATGTCCTGCCGGATACGGGTGCCGATGTGCCAGTAGAGACTGACGAGTGCTGAGTTGACCGCGCGTGCGGTCTGCTCGCGTGCGGCCTCGATCAGGGCCCGGACGTCGCCCAGCAGCCGGTCGGCGGCAACCGCCAGCACGGGCGGTGCCGGGGAGCTCATCGGGGTGCGCGGGGTGATCTTCCTGGCCTTGGGCATCGTCAGCTTTCGAAGAATTCAGGTTGGTCAGGCTTTTTCGTATCAGCCTTTCGGCCTTTCGTCGATTTTTTTGTGGATTTTCCCCGCCCGGACTCGGCGGCCCCGCTCCGGCGCTCTTCCTCGGCGCGCTGGCGATTGAGTTCCAGGAGGCGGGCGAGAACTTCGTCGCGGAAGTCGTCGGGCCAGCGGTAGCGCCAGGGCTTCTTGCGGCGTCGCGTTCCGCCAGTCTCATCCTCGTCTTCGTCCTCCTCGTAGTCGAGGAGGAATTCGCAGGTGGGCTTCAGGTCGGTCCAGCCGTAGGCGTCGAGGACGGCGTGGTCCATCGCCGCGTGCAGCTCGCGGAGCTTGAAGATGTCGGGGGAGCGTTCGTCGGGGTCGTGGAAGCGGTTGTAGGTCTTGGTCAGACCCTCGTTGTTGCGGACCATCAAGTCGGCGCGGAATTCGTAGTAGTTTTTCCCCGCATCTTCAAGGTCGCGGGGTCGTTCGGGGCTCGTCGGGCAAGGAAATGATTGAAGAGCATCGGAGGGGGTAAACCTATAGCGGTCCTCTTGTGTTGATGAGAAGAACCGGCCCCATAGCTCGAAGCAGCGAGACTGGAACAGACAGAATGAACCGTGATCCTGAACTGGAAAGACCACAAGTTGCCCCGAATACACCAACTCCCTGGGCAAGAAGGCAAACCCGCCGTACTCGCTCGTCCTCCCAGTCACAAGTAACCGATCCATCCCCCGGATGGCGTTGGCCAGGTCTACTCGCCTCTCCGCGAATTGCCACCAGTAAGTACGATAGGATTCTCGGTTGTCCTTGAGACGCTCCGGCCTGACTTTCTCCTCGAGGATCTTCATCAAGTCCGGCCACATGCGTGCTTCTTTTTCGGTCATTTCGCCGAAACTTATAACGTATCGATGATGGGAGTGGGTTGGTGATTCGTTTAGCTCCGCGCCCCCAATGTAGGGAAAGATCCGTTCTGCGTTGAGGGGGTCGTTGGTTATTAGTTCGTTCATCAACTCTACGGGATTCGCTCCTCTCTCGACCTCGTTGTCGTCGAACGTGAATCCTCTCCCGAGAAGGCTCTTCCGTTTTTTGGTGCGAGCATCCCGGGATTTGTGGGCCTTCTTACTGGGCGAGGGCCGTTTTCCCCGGCATTCGCACTTATCCCCGGAAGATCCCCCGAGAACCGTACATCCCTGGAAGCACTTCCCCTTGTTTGCCCGCAGCCTCTCCGGGTCATCATGACCCCCCGCGTGAAACAGGTACGCCGTGATGATTGGCACTGCGCGGCCGTCGAGGTGGGGTGCGTCAATCGCCGTGGGACACGGCGTGAGGTCCACCGGAGGGCCGAGGCGATCCCGGTGGGCCTCGCCCCGCCCGGGCTCGACCCCATACGCTCAACTTAAAGGAAGTTGGTCTAGCATGAAAAACGGAAAGCCCTTATTCCATCACGTGTTACAATGCGTCTCGTGCTGGAAGAAGGAGCTTCCCGATGGAGATTGTAGGCAAGGTCG
>JBAUOX010001175.1:0-4074 GCA_049579985.1 Isosphaeraceae bacterium
CCGCCGTGGCGGCCCCCGCTGGCCCATGCCTCCGTGCTCCCCGCGGCCAGCAGGACGCCGATCGCCAGCGCCGAGGCCAGGGCCACCGACTTGATGCTCTTTGTTGCGTTCATCGTGCACCTCCAATTCTTGGGTTGAAACTCGTGTGGTTCGTCTCTTGCGTCTGCCGTGACGCTTCTCGATTCTCCCTTCGCTGGGTTATCACCATGGCGGGGCCGACCGGACATGGCCGGAGTAATTTTTTTCAGGCAGCCTCTCCGAAGCGGTGGTGGATCGAGGGGATGGGAATTAGAATTGAGTCTGCGCGACACGGGCGGTGGTCGCCGTAATCTGACGTGAAGGTTCCGTCCGGCCCAGCCGCTCGGCTCGATCGGGTTGGGAAGCGAAGGTCTCGACAGCGATGGGGGATTCGGCCTCGGGGAATGAAGGCTTCCAGGTGCTGCTGCGTCGCGTTCGGGCCGGGGACGGGCAGGCGGCGGCGGAGTTGGTGCGGCTGTACGAGCCGGCGATCCGCCGGGCTGCGCGCGTCCGGCTGGTGGACACCCGGCTGAACCGGCTGCTCGACTCGATGGACATCTGCCAGTCGGTGCTGGCCAGCTTCTTCGTCCGCACCGCCCTGGGGCAGTACGAGCTGGAGACGCCCGAGCAGTTGCTCAAGCTGCTCGCAACGATGACACGGAACAAGCTGGCTAGCCAGGCGAAGGGCCACCGCGCCATCCGGCGGGATTTTCGCCGGATCGAGGCCGGCGGCGGGGACGGCGGCGACGACACGTCGGTCGGGGGTGGGATCGAGGGTTTGGCCGGGCAAGGCCCCACGCCCAGCAGCGAGGTCGCCACGCGCGAACTCCTGGAAGAAGCCCGGCGGCGACTCTTGCCCGAGGAGCTGTCGCTTCTGGAACGGCGCGAGCAAGGCCGCGAGTGGACCGAGATTGCCGCCGAGCTGGGCTCCAGCCCGGAGGCGATCCGCAAGCGCTTGGCTCGTGCCATCGACCGCGTCGCTCACGAGCTGGGATTGGACCAGCCGAACTCATGAGCAAGATTCACGGCAGTGAATTAACCCCGGCTCCCCAGTCGCCCGCCGTGGCCCAAGCCGAAGTCGCAGCGGCCAGCCGGCTCCGCCCGCTCTCTTTGGTCGAGGACCACCGCGAGCGCTGGCGGCGCGGAGAGCGAATGCCGGTCGAGGCCTATCTCAAGCGATTCCGGCCCTCAGGGGTCGATGCCGCCGATCTTCTCGACCTGGTCTACAACGAGGTCGTTCTCCGCGAAGAGGATGGCGAATCCCCCCAACTCGACGAATACCTCGACCGCTTCGCAGGGCATGACGAGGCGCTCCGTGCTCAGTTCGATGTCCACCAGTTCCTGCGGACCAGGGGCTCCTTCACGGTCACGCTCTCCACGACATCGTTCGACTCTCCAGCGTCGCCGGCCGGCCCGCTGGCCGAGGAATTCGCGACCTTCCCCGCGCACACCGCGACCGGGCCGGACGCCAGTTCCCGATCCGCTTCCCGCGCCGGGTTGGGAACCGACGCCCCGAGGATCACCGCGGAGGCGGCGGCTCACGCCCCCGACCCGAGCTGGCCGCGCGTCGAAGGCTACGACATCCTGGGCGTGCTGGGCAGCGGCGGTATGGGCACTGTTTACCGCGCGTTTGACCGCAGGTGCCGTCACCCGGTCGCGCTCAAGACCATCAACCGCGTCGGCGCGACCGAGCTGCTGAGGTTCAAGCACGAGTTCCGTACCTTGCTCGACGTCGCCCATCCCAACCTGGTTACCCTCTACGAGCTGATCTGCGACGGGCAGAACTGGTTCCTCACCATGGAGCTACTCGATGGGGTAGACTTCCTACGGTATGTCAAAGCCGACGCTCCGTCGAGGTTCGCCCAGGAAACATCCTCGTCGCGGGCGCGTTACGGTTTGTGCGACAGGGAGACCGAGGTCACCACGGCGGTTGAGCCGGCCGACTTCGGCATCGAGACCGTGACCGAGTCGGCGTCCGCTTTGCAGCCAGGACCGGCTCGGCCGCCGCGGGGGGGTGTCGCGGCGCCTCTCATCGCGCCGGTTGGCCGTTCTCTGACTCCGGGCCAGCGCAACCGGCTTCGCGCGGCGCTGCGGCAGTTGGCCGAGGGGATCGCGGCGCTGCATGCGGCGGGCAAGCTGCACCGCGACATCAAGCCCTCAAACGTGATTGTGACCCGAGACGGTCGGGTCGTACTGCTGGATTTCGGCCTCGCCGCCGAGCAGGGTCAGGACGGTCAGCACCGCAGCACGGAAGAGCATCTTGTCGGAACGGCGGCCTACATGGCCCCCGAGCAAGCGGCCAACCAACCGGTCTCGGCGGAGAGCGACTGGTACAGCGTGGGGGTGATGCTGTTCGAGGCCCTGACGGGCCGGCTGCCATTCCTGGGCAGCGTGCTCAGCGTGCTGATGGACAAGCAGCGGTTCGAGCCTCCAGCGCCCAGCGAGCTGACACCCGACGTGCCGGAGGACTTGAACGCGCTGTGCGTCGATCTCTTGCGGCGGCGGCCGGAGGACCGGCCCCCCGGACGCGAAGTCCTTCGCCGGCTGGGGAGCCGGGGGGCGACCGAGGACCAGGCGTTGGAGGAAACCGGGGCGCACTTGTCCGCCTCGACGTGGGCGCCGGGTCAGAGGGTGACCCTGGTCGGCCGCCAGCGGCATCGCGAGGCGCTGGAGGCGGCGCTGACGGCCATGTGCCTCGGCCGGACGGTCGCCGTTTACCTCCACGGGCCGTCGGGGGCGGGAAAGACCGCGCTGCTGCAAGACTTCCTGGACCAACGGCTCGAGCGTGGCGATGCGGTGATCCTGGCGGGTCGTTGCTACGAGCGCGAGTCGGTCCCGTACAAGGCGCTGGACAGCCTGATCGATGCCCTGGGCCGCTACCTGGGGCGGTTGCCGGCGGCGGAGGGCGCGGCGCTCTTGCCGCGAGACGTGGGGTCGCTGGCGCGGGTCTTCCCCAGCCTGCGTCGGGTCGAGGCGGTGGTCCAGTCCCCGCGCCGGGGATTCGCAAGCCCCGACCCCCAGGAGCTGCGCCGCCGCGCCTTCTCGGCCTTGCGCGAGCTCCTGGCGCGGCTGGGCGACCGGAACCATCTGATCCTCGCCATCGATGATCTGCAGTGGGGCGATGTCGATAGCGCGGCCCTGCTGGTCGAGCTGCTCCGGCCGCCCGATGCACCGGTGCTCCTGTTCCTGGGGACCTATCGCAGCGAGGACCGCGCGACCAGCCCATTCCTCCAGGCGCTCTTCGAGGCTCAGGGGCTGGCCCGGGATCAAGATCAGGACCCATGCGGCGGGCTGGGGCTCGATTGCCGCGAGCTGGCTGTCGAATTGCTAGCACCTGACGAGGCCAGCGCCCTGGCCCTGGCCCTCCTGGGGGAGATCGATCCGTCAAGGTCGTCCGACCAGCGAAACCTGGTCGAAGCGATCGCCCGGGAGTCGAGGGGCAACCCGTTCTTCGTCGCCGAGCTGGTGCGGCACGTTCAAGCCGGCGACATGCACGAGCACCTGGAGTCGGCCGGCGGCCGTTCAGCCGGTCTGACAGGGGGGACGGAATCGAGCAAGCTGGTGCTGGATGAGGTGCTCTGGTCGCGGATCCGACGGCTACCCGAGGAGGCGAGGCGCGTCCTGGAGCTGATCGCGATCTCGGGACGCCCCTTGCGGCTGGTGGAGCTGAGCCAGTGCGCCGATCTGGCCCAGGATGAGCGGGTGGCGCTGGCGCTGCTGCGCGCCGGTCGGCTGATACGAAGCACGGGCCGGGCGGAGACCGACGAGGTCGAGACCTACCATGATCGGGTCCGCGAGGCCGTGGTGGCCCGTCTCGAGCCGGACGCGGCGCGCGCGCATCATCACCGGCTGGCTCTGGTGCTGGAGGCCTCGGGCCAGGCCGATCCGGAGGTGCTGGGCTTGCACTTCCTGGGTGCGGACCTGCCGGAACGGGCGGCCGAGTTCTTCGTCCAGGCGGCCGATGAAGCGGCCGAGATGCTGGCCTTCGAGCGCGCCGCGACGCTGTACCGCCGCGCGCTGGAGCACCAGCCGCGCCCGTCCAGCCAGGAGCGGATC
>JBAUOX010001176.1:0-7286 GCA_049579985.1 Isosphaeraceae bacterium
GTGAAGCCCGCCGACTTTTCACTCCGACCGGCACGGGTGGACGTACCGACCGACTATTCTCTGATCGACCGATGGTTTGACCACGTCAGGAGACAGCAAGTCGGTCTCCTGCCCGTACCGCTTCGATGATACCGTGAGATGACCACGATCAACACGGCTCGGTTCACCGAACCGCGGCGGAAGGACATGTCAAGGAGCACCGGAGAATCGCGATGTTTGACGCCGCCGAGTGCATGTTCCTGTATCTCGAATCGAGCTTACGGGTGGGCAGCGGGCAACCTGGCGCCGAGATCGACCTTCCCATCCAGCGGGAGGCCGCCACCGGTTACCCCCTGGTGCCCGGCAGCAGCTTGAAAGGGGTGCTGCGCGCCCGCGCCCGGTCGCAGCAGGCGCCCGCCGAGCTGCTCGCCTTGCTCGGCTCGGAACCGGAAAGCGGCGAGCTGCGTCCCAGTTGCGTCGTCGTCTCCGATTCCCTGCCCCTGCTGTTTCCGGCGCGGTCCTTGACCGGCCTGTTCGCGTGGGTCACCAGCCTTGAAACCCTGTCCCGATTCGTGCGCGAGCTGGCCGTCTATGGCGTGAAGAGTCCCAAACCGCCGCAACTGCCGGTGATCGACCCGGACGCGGCGAGCGTGGCCCCTGAATCCCCGCTGCTGGGTACGGGAAAGACCTTGGTCCTGGAGGAGCTGAGCTTTCCCGTGAAAGCTCTCGAGGAAGTGGGTGCGCTGGGCGCATGGCTGGCGGAGAATGCCTTCCCTGACGATCCGGTCTACCAGTACTGGCGCCAGCGAGCGGCACGCGGCGTGGTGGTGGTACCGGAGCAGGCGTATCGGTACTTCGTGATCCACGGGACCCAGATGCTGCAGCGGATTCGGATCGACCCGCGCACGGGCACAGCCGCCGAGGGCTCCCTCTGGTCCGAGGAGTACCTGCCCCCTGAGACTCTCATGTATGCCTTTGCCGGAGTCAATCTGCCGGATCAGCCTCCCAGCTACATCACCAAGGCGTCCAACCTCACCGATTGGTTGAGGGGCCTGGTTCCGGGTCATCTCCAGGTGGGTTCCGGGCGAACACTGGGCCATGGGATCGTTCGCGTCCGCTGGACCGGAAAGAAGGCGCCCCGAACCCGTAAGATCGCCCAGCCCAGCAAGAAGTGAGCGGGAGGCCTGGTGGGCGGACTGCCAGCTCCGTGTGGAGGACAAATGGACACTCTCAATGCCATCGAACACTCGCCGCAAAGTGAGGCAGCCAGGCAGGCGATCGGCGAAGCCGCAAAACCTCCCTTCATCATCAGACAGTACGGCCTCGTGGTGCGCCAGGTTGCCAAGCTGTTGCATCGCCACGGCCTGGGGCAGACCCTGGCCTACATCCAGCTCCGCTGTACCGGCCGGCCCAACAGTCCCTACGATCTGCTGGGCCGGCAACTGGACCGCTGGCTGCTGACCGCTCTGGGGGTCTCGGCCTCCTCGGCGCTTGTGGCAATCGCCAGCCGGGATAGCCGTTTCTACCTCGAGGCGAGCGAGCAGGCCTGGCTGTTCCTCCGGGCCGTACGCCATGGCTTGGAGGAAACCTCATGATCTGGCCGTGGAGAATGCCGCGCGAATCGCCCTGGGCAACGCCGTATCCTCTGCCCCGCGACACCAGTCAGGCCCTGCTTGCGGAAGGCCATTGCGAGAACTTTGGCCTGCTTCTGGAGCGCTACCTCGCCTTTGGCAGCAACCGCGGGCAAGTGCAGCTCGTCCGAGAACTGGCCGACCGCTCGGCCCTCGTGCCCGATTTCACCAAGCAAAAGGCGCTGGTCGATGCCTACTCGGCCCGGTGGCGGAATCTGGCCGAGGAAATGGGAGCCATCACCTTCTCGGCCCGGCCCCAGTGGCGCGTGATTATGGGCCTGGGAACCAATGACATCCTGGAAGGCGGAATCGTGCTCCATCCCATATTTGGTTTCCCGATCCTCCCCGCGACTTCTCTCAAAGGCGTGAGCCGCGCCTACGCCCAGTGGGTGCTCGAGCGGCCCGAGCAAGAACTGGACGCTCTACTGGGAATGGTCGACGAGGACGAATCCCGGTGCGGAGACCTCGTTTTCCTCGAAGGATCTCCCGTCACACCCCCAGTGCTCGAGCGCGACGTGGTCAACCCGATCTTCGGTCCGTATTACCGCGATTCGAAAACGCCGCCAGCGAATTATCTGTCTCCCCAGCCAATCTTCTTCCTGGCGCTGAACGCGGGCAGCTCTTACCAGTTCGGCGTGGCCAGTCTGAGCGGCGACCAAACAGCGGCACGGCAAGGGGTCTGTTGGCTTCAGGGAGCCCTGATCGACCTGGGCGTGGGCGCCAAGTCCGCAGCCGGTTATGGGTACTGGATCCTCGAGTGAGAAAAAGGTGTCGGGAACCGAAAAACGACTCCATTGTGGGAGACGATCACAGGCTGACCGACGACCCGTGGGCGTAATCCGATGTCGGTTCATCTTTTCGGGCAAGAATGATGGACTGACACCGGATTTCTTGGAAGTCCAGTCGATCAAGAGCTACCTCGGCACGGTCGCGGCGGGCTTCCAGCGCGAATTCGAGCGGTTCGAGGCCCAGGTGTCGAAGCAGGCCGCCGACATGGACGAAGACACTCGCGACCGGTACATGGAGGACTGCGCTGAGACCGCCGACGAGTTGACCCGGCATTTCCCGACCTTTGCCTGGCAGACGTCGTTCGTGGCGATCTACACGCTGCTCGAGGACGACATGCTGAGCATCGCACGCACCCTCGGCACGCACCTGGGCATCACGCTCGAACCGGATGACCTGAAGGATAAGGGCATCTTCGCGGCCAAGAAATATCTGGAATCCCTCTGCGGCATCACCTTCCCGGAGAGGGATCGACCGTGGCAGGAGGTGCTTCATTACAACCGGCTCCGCAACGTGATCGTCCATTCGCGGGGCCGCGTCAGGAGAAAGAACGAGGCGATCCGGAACTACGTCCGCGACAAGAAGTCGAAGTCGCTCACCATCGACAACCTGGACCGCCGGAGACCTCGCGGCAGTTCTGCTTCGAGGTTCTGGAGGACGTTGAGGCGTTGCTGGAGGCACTGTTCAAGCTCGCGCGGGAGAAGGTTCGAGCGACTACCGCGGAGTGATGAGTTCGGGCCGGGTGGCCCCTGGGGAGCAATCCCTAGGGGCCCCCCGGCCTTTTTCCCTCCCGCGAACATGGGATTCATCGGGTGTGTCTGTCCTTGAGAAGGGGTTGGGCGTCCGAGGAGTGATTATGAACGAACAGCGAGATCGAGCGTATCGCGGCTGGGCCAAGTTCCTTAATCCTGAGGTATTGCGGTCTAACTTGATCACCGCCTCGCTTTTCCTGGCGGCCTACGAGACATTGAAGACGTCAATCATCGATCGGATTCGGGCTTTCTTCACGCACGACTTCGATGAGAACGGCATGATCGTCGGTGAGGGCTACAGGACCAAGGTTCTGTCGCTGGACAAGAGCCCGCTTCGTGCTTCCCTGCTGTGGCTGAAGGAGATGTCCGCTATCGATGATTTCGACATCGCACGGATCGACGAGATCCGCGAGCATCGAAATGCCTTGGCTCACGAGCTGCCGACATATATCGCGACTGGGGATGCGGACGTCAACATTCAGCTATTGGTAGCGATTGTCACTCTTGTCACAAAGATTGATCGCTGGTGGATTCGGGAGGTGGATATTCCCATCGACCCTGACTATGACGGACGCGAGGTGGCCGACGGCGACATTCATTCCGGTAACATGATCTTCCTCCAGATGATGCTCCAGATCGCCGCTGGTGAAGATTCAGCGGTATACTGGGATGAATTCCAGAAGACGGCGGGCAGGATGTTCGGGCAGGGCAACGGCCGGCCTTAGCTCAGCGCTGAAAGAGGAGTAATCCGGTGTCGGTCCATCTTTTCGAGGAGTAATCCGGTGTCGGTTCATCTTTTCGCGTAATCCGGTGTCGGTTCATCTTTTCGGGCAAGAATGATGGACTGACACCGGATTTCCACCCCAGGAAGAACTGAAGCAACGTCAAGTAGTCCTTCCCCAACTGCCGCCGCAGGAAGAAGTAGCTTCGCAGCCGGCTGTTGAGGTTCTCGACCAGACTGCTGGCCCGCACAACCCGATCGGAGAGCTCCTGCACGTCGGCACACACTCCGGTGATAACGCCCTCGTAGCGTCGCTCGCAGGGCCGCCTCACGACGCCACCGCTGCTGACACCCAGTTCACGAAGGCGATCGATCGGGGCCAGAACCGATGGGATGATCCCGAGCTGTTTTGCATCGAGAAGCAGGTGCAGAGTGCCGATCTTGGGAATCCCCAGGCGATCGGCTTCCGCTCGGGCCGCCAGGTCCTCAAGGACGACAGTGGCCCCGGGCGTGGCCAGAGCGACCGTAAGAACAGCGATCTCTCCAGCATCGATTCTTCCCCGATCGATGCCCGGATGAGGAGGGAGTGTCGGCACAATGGCGAGCCAGTCACGCGCTGCCTGCTCGACCAAGCTTGTGCTGGGGTCGTGCCTCGCTCCTCTGAGAACTTCCTGGAAGACGATGAAGGGGACGACGACCGCGACATCTTGGCCGGGCACATGAAGCAGGTCAAGCAGCGAGACGCGAGCAAGGTGGATCAGCGGCGACGCGTTAACGACGCGCATTGATCGCCTGTTCCTTCTCTGCCTCGAGCTCCTCGACGCTCGTCTGGATCGCGCTCACGTTTGCCTGACCAAGCGCATCGATAAACTCGACGCGCGTCAAGCCCGCGATCTCGGCTCCCTTGCCCTGCGAGATCAGCCCCTTGTCATACCAGAAGATCGCCGCGGCGAGACGAAGCTCGCGGGCAAACTCCTCGTCCGAAGCCGAAACCGGGAAGATGGCACTCTCCGGAATATCAATCGAGATTGTCTTCAATTTATGATCCCTCCAGTCCAGAATCGATTATAGCCCGAGCCCCTTCTTCCGAGCCAGCACCCCATCTGGGCTGCTCTCCGTTTCTTGGTCCACTTCAAATAGGTGCGTGGCGTTAGACTTTTGCCCCCGCGGAATACGCCTACGCGAAGCCGCCATCATGATTCAGCCTTCGCTATTACTGCCGCAACCGAGGTACGCACAAAGCCTGACAACCGATTCCGCCCAGCAACATCCAAATCGAGGGTCCCGGGGGGATCAGAGACCAACCACGGAATTCACCGACACACACAGAAAAGAGAATTCGGATCAGCCCTGCCTTGGGGAAGTAGCAATACTTCCCTGCTACCCGGCGCGAATTCCGGGAAATCAGGGAGAGCAACGGGAGA
Organism: Isosphaeraceae bacterium; assembly: GCA_049579985.1. Lineage (GTDB taxonomy): Bacteria > Planctomycetota > Planctomycetia > Isosphaerales > Isosphaeraceae > Aquisphaera. The sequence goes on from JBAUOX010001176.1 coordinate 5,294, forward strand.
ACGGGCATTGCGGTTAATGGCCATCCGCCAGGCACGCCTGGAGCGGGTGGCGTTGATCGCTTCCTGCCGGGAGAGAACGGTCAACGGTCGGGGGGACGATAAGGACCGACGATAAGGACCAGCCATGATTCCAGAGTGCGAGAATGTGGATGGCCTTTCGCTCCACGTGAAAGCAAGCGGAACGCGAACGGAAACGCAAACGGGCCGGGCAATGCGACGATGGGCCAGGCTGCGCAACCGAGAGGACGATTCAGGAATGTGCCATCTCGCTCGCCTTGATCCGAACACGTCCTTGTTGTAGAATTCCACAATGGAGGGGCCGGGGAGGTGTACATTGACCTTATCGCCTGGGATGACGAGGATGACCCAGACGGCAATTACCAGCACATCGTCGGGGCCCGTGAGGTCACGGCCGAGGAAGTGGAGGAAGTGTTGTATAGCCACCATGGCAACCATCCCGACGCTTACTCGAACACAACCGGCAACCCGATCATCTTCGGCACGACGTCCACGGGCAAGCGAATCGCCATTGTGTACAGCGACGAGTCGGACGCCGACCTGGTCATCATCCGCCCCGTGACGGGTTACCCGGTTCCAGAATATGGGGGCTGATACCGATGGACCCAAGACGACTTTCCGAGCGCACGCGCCAGTCGCTGGCCACCCTCTCGCCCGAGAAGCGGGCACGAGCGGAGGCCGCGCTCACTCGCATCCAGTCGCCCGAATATCGGGAGAGGGAACAGAGGGACCGCGAGGCCCTGGATCGCGAGTACCGCGCGACCGGAACGATCGCGTCCACTCCCACCACGGAAGTCGACGTGGAAGCTTTTCAGGGGTTCATCCGATCGCTTCGCCAGGAGCGCGAATCTGCGGGCTTGAGCCTCGATGAGGTCGCGTCCCGTTCGGGCATCGATAAGGCCCAGCTCAGCAGGCTGGAGAACGGCAAGGTTCTCGACCCCCGTTCCAGCACGCTCTCGCGTTACGCTCGTGCGATCGGCAAACGGCTGGCGTGGTCCCTGGAAGATATCGAATCGCAGAAACCGCGGTGAGTTCCTTTGCCTGGAGCAGGATCAGGGACGCAACGATTCCAGTTCTTGATCCACGGCCGGACTTCCCGGACATCCTGACCGGCAGGGTGAACTGAAGGACAAGCACAAGGACAAGAACGGGCATCGCCGCTTATTTACGTCGGCAAGAACGTAGGTCAGGCTTTCCTACGATAGCTTGGTCAAAGGTTGGGCGGCAGCGAGTGGGGAGAAAGTCATGGTTTTCTCCGCAAGAATCGCCTGGTATGGCGCATACTGATCAAAGAGGGACCGCTCGTCGGGATCGGGCCCCGTTCGGTCTTTGGGAATCCGGCAGTCGGTGACAGTGTTGCCGGCGGGGAGGGTCTGCGCCCAGCCCGACCCCGTTGGTCGGGCGGATGGCTGGGAATATCGGGTGTGCCGGCTGCCTTTTGCTACAATGACGGCCTTGATAACTGGGGGCGTACCTTGAGCGCAGGAGCGACCAGGGCACGCGAGCCAACCGCCAAGAAGCCCGTGAAGGCCGCGGGGGAAGTGCCGCGGCGATTTGGGACCTTGGTTCGCATCGCCGCCGACGTTGCAGCCGATGCCAAGAGCGTGGCCGCACTCCGAGGAACCAGCATGGCCGAATACCTGGGCGATACGCTTCGGCCGATCCTCAAGCAGACGATCATCGACGAGTTGAACAAGCGGAGCGGGGGCCGGGAGCCGGCCAGCATCCAGCAGACGATCGAGGGCGCACTGGGCAGGCGGAAGGGCGGTGCGAAGTGAGCGAGCCGATGGTGCTGGAATCGTGGCGGCGGTTCAATGCCTACGTCATCGCCCCGGCGGCCGGGCGAGTAGAAACGGGGACGCAGCTAGAACTGCAGCCCATAATGCCGTTGGACTTGCCGGTGAAAGTCCGGTCGTGGGAATTGACTGTTTACCCACGTAGTCATATTCGACGCTGACCTAGGGTGACCTGGGTT
>JBAUOX010001177.1:0-11395 GCA_049579985.1 Isosphaeraceae bacterium
GGGCTGCCGTCGTATCAGGGCGCTGGGAAGAGATCGTGGAACACACGCGGGAAGCGATGGCGAGGGACCGCCGAACGGACTGGCGCTGGACACCACCGGAGTGTCTTGCGGAGTTGAAAGAGCTCGAAGAAGATGACGACGTGACGCAAACATCAACGAGGAAACAATCTAAGCGTAGTGCCGCGTGACCGCATTTTGGGATCACGCCCGTCGGTCTGCATGGATTTCTGGTGTTGAGCCGTCAGCTTCTCGTGAATGTCGAGTTAACGATCGCGTAGCTCGCAGCCCGTCGCAGTAATTCGATCAAGCTGAATCCACGTCGATTCATAGCCTGGGCGCCGCGAGGCGAACGTGCTGTCGGCTCGGTCCCCACCACGTGGGAGACGGTGAGCGTGATCGCAGCGTTGGGGCTGGGCGGGGTGCTGGCACCGCTGGCTTTCCCCGGCGCCACCGATACGGCGGCGTTCCAGACGTACGTGGACATGGTGCTGGTGCCGGAGTTGCATGCCGGCGACGTCGTGGTGTTCGACAACCTGAAGCCCCATCTGGCCTCCGGCGTGGCGAGAGCCATCGAGCATGCGGGAGCCAAGGTGCTGCCCCTGCCGCCGTACAGCTCGGACTATACCCCGATCGAGGAGCTGTGGTCCAAGGCCAAGCAGTATCTCCGTCGGGCTGCGGCGCGGTCGCGAGGGACTCTGTATGACGCCTTGGGAGATGCATTGGAACATGTGACTGCTCAAGAAATTCTCGAATGGTTTTAACATGCCGGCCGGTGTGCAACCCATGGGTGAACCGCGCTAAAGAGCTGTCGGAACCCATCGCTGCGGGAAGCGAAGCGACGCTCCTCGCATAGTCGATCGATCGCCTCCAGGAGGTCGGATTCGATCGAGATGCTCCATCCGCACCAAAGTGGACACTTTCTTTCCCTCCTCACCAATGATCCATGAATCAACTCCGACGCGAGATGGATTGCCGGGCAAAGGAGTTCGGGCATCGCGAAGCGACCTTCTATTTGTTAGAAGGCATCATCGCTAATCACCTCTCCGCCCGCTCGGGTCACCAGGGCGCGAAACGTATTAAGTGCGATCGAGTCCTTGAGGAACTGGACGTGCCCGTCGCAGAACAAGGTGTTGACGCCCCCGGAATGAAAACTCCGTGGGGCCATCAGGGCGTGGTCTTGGAGAGTGTTCATGCAGACCGGGAGCTGGGAGTTGGGCGTGAGGTAGAAGGTCATCGCAGCCCCTGAGTACGTGCCCTTGACCCAAACGGTGTTGCGGTCGTTGAACCAGATCGCGTTCGTTTGATTCGGGCCGCAAATGGGGTAATTCGGGTCGCGGATGTACTGGAGCTGTACGCTCTGGAACGCGACGCCCGTGAAGCCCCCCGTCGGGCCGGTGCCGAGGATATTCTCGCCGAACGCGATCGTGTGCGACGTCCCGTCGGTGACGCCGGCCACCGTGACCCTTGACACCTGGTAACTGATCCCGTCGGGAGGCGTGGACACCACGTCGTAGGGCTGGCTGGGCACCGTGTTCGCGGGGTTGCTTATGTCGTAGATGATGCCGCTGTCGATCAGGCCGCTGCCGACGTTGATGACGTAATTCGTCGGCGCCAGGCCAGTGGAATCGATCCTCTGGCCGCTATCCGACGGGCAGAGCAGGACGTTGATCATGGTGCTGGCCGCCGTGAAATTCGCGGCGCCGCTGCCGAAGAAGCCCGTGTAAGGAAACTGATTGAGGCCGAAATTGAATGAGTTGTAGATCCCGGCCTGCTCGATAAACGGCACCATGAACGACACTGCCGACCAAGTGTAAAAAGTCGTCGACCACCGGTTAAACGGGTAGGCGCCGAGGGCGTCGTGGTAATTCGCCAGCGCAATGCCGAGTTGTTTCATGTTGTTGGTGCACTGAATGCGGCGTGCCGCCGCACGCGCGGCCTGGACGGCAGGGAGCAGGAGCGCAATCAACGCGGCGATGATCGCGATGACAACCAGCAACTCGATCAAGGTGAAGGCGCGGCGTCGTTTCATGGGAGGTCTCGCGGCAGGAGGTGAAATAATTTCGATATTCCGGCTACGCTCTGGAATATTACTTTCCGACCAATCATAATACCAGCCTCCGCCGAAAAAAATCGGATTCCGCCGTGGATCGGTGCCGGCCCTTTGCTCGCCGATCCGCTGCTGCATTGAGATTCGGACGTCCGCATGACGAGCACCCTGCGTGTTCTCGAACAGTTGATCGCTCGTTTTAGCGCCTTGCTGTTCTATCCGGCGCTGGCGTTGTTAATCTGGTATGCCTTGCGGGTGATCGGATACATCGGAGAGGCCGCTGGCGATTTCTTGATGGTGCGTCCACGGCAGCGGCGGGAGGCGGCACGCCGGCTCCGGGGGATTGAAAACAACGGCTCGGACTCGCTCGTCTGTGAGCTGTCCGCAGCGGCTGGTGATGCCGCGCAACATCCGGCTGTCCGCCGGTTTGCCCGCCAGCTCGCCCGGGAGGTTGGGCGGGGTGAGGGACGGACCCTTCCGGCGCGGGTCCGACATCTCGCCGGCGAGTTCGAGGCCGAGCTGGCACGCGACGTTGACCGCGTCCGCGTGCTGGTCCGGGTCGGCCCCTGCCTCGGGCTGGCGGCCACCTTGATTCCGCTGGGGCCGGGGCTCGCCGCGCTGGGGCAAGGCGACCTCGAGACACTCTCGTCGCAACTGGTCGTTGCCTTTTCGGCGACGGTCGTTGGGCTGGCCATCGGTGGGGTGGGCTACATACTGTCTGTCGCTCGAGCACGGGCCGCCGACCTCGCCGCTGGTGACATCGAGTTGCTCGGCGAGATGGCCGCCGCGCGACCCCTCACAGGCGAGAGAGAGATTCGTCCAGACGAATTCCTCCCGGCCTCTCAGGAGGCGTCGTCATGAGAAACCGGCGCAGACGATTCTCGTCGGTCGCGGCTGACGACGACCCGCTGTCACTCGTTCCGAACCTGTTCGACGTCTCGATCGTTCTGGCCGTCGCCTTCCTGGTCGCGGCCCTGAGCGTCGCCGACCAGCGCGAGCGCGGCGCGGCGAGCCCGGGACAGATCGCAAAGGGGCTGCGCAAAGCGGCTGAAACCGTCGCGCGCCAGTCCGGCGGGAAGTCGTTGCAGCGTCCCACCGATCGCAAGGCCGGGGGGCGCGGCAGCCGCCTCGGCGTGGCCTACCAACTCGAAAACGGGGAGATCATTTATGTGCCTGACTGAGCGCCCCCTGACCAGGTCCTTCTTCGGCCGATACCTCTCCGTCCTCGGTCTGATCGCCATGCTGCTCGCCGCCGCGGCAGACGCGCAGGAGCCCCCCAAAAAACGCGCGGCCCGTCCTGAGCCGGAGGAGGCCGCCGGGTCTGTCCGGCTCAAGCCGTCCGAACGGAAATCCCGAGACGCCCCCGTCCGCCTCGCCGTGCTGACGGTGCGGACCAACACACCGGTCATCGTCGAGGCCTATGCCCGGTTCTGCGAGGCTCATGGCAAGGACAAGCTCGCGATAGACCTGTGGGTCCAGGAGGACTGGGCCGAGCAGCCTCGCCCGCTCGACTTTACCACTTACGACATGATCTTCGCCCTGCGCTGCTCGATTCCGGGTCATGAGAAGGCCGTGGCCGAGGCAGAAAAGAAGGGGACCTGGGTGGTTGCCCAAACCACAACGAAGTACGGCGACGCAGCGACCGCGCTCGACGACGTGGCGGAGCTTGGCCCCTACTACCGCTCGCGCGGCCTGGGCAACATGATCGGATTCCTGGAGAAGGTCTGCGAGCTGTACAAGGTCCCCGGCGTGGTGGCCCGTGCGATGAAGGAGATGCCCACGGCCGGTATCTACCACCCCGACGCGAACCGCGTCTTCCCGGACGCCGCCACGTATTGGGCCTGGTACGCCGCCCGGCCCGGCTACAAGGCCGATGCTCCCAAGGTCGGCCTGTTCCTCTACAACACCCTGTATCTCAACGAAGAGTTCGACTATCTCACGCAGCTCGTTCGCGGAGTTGAGGCGGCCGGAGCCAGTCCCGTCCTCGGCTTTGATTTTCCGTCGGGCAGCGAGACCCCTGGCGGCTCCCGGCGGTTTGGGGTCGCGGGGCCGGGCGAGGTTGCCAAGTCGGACCTTATCCTGAAGTTTTTCACGGGAGTCGACGTTCTCGTCAGCTCCAGCTTCCGCCTGATGGACGAGAAGGCTCGGCACTACGACGCCATGCGCAAGCTCGACGTCCCGGTCCTGAACGGCATCATCCTCAACATCACCCGCGAGGAGTGGGAGCAGAGCGGCTCGGGATTGCCGCCCTCTTACCTGCTCTTCGGAGTCGTCACGCCCGAGCTGGCTGGGCTGATCGAGCCGACGGTGGTGGCCACCCGGCAGGGCGTGACCAGCCCCGCGACTGGACACAAATACCACCGCACGATGCTCGTCCCGGAGAACTACCAGCGTCTGGTGCGCCGGGCCCTGGCGTGGTCGAAGCTGCGCCGTACCAGGCCGGCGGACCGCAAGGTGGCGATCCTTTACTACAACCACGCCGGTGGAAAGCAGGGGATCGGCGCAAGCTACCTGAACGTGACCGAGAGCCTGGCGCGGATCCTCGCCGACCTGGGCGGGCGCGGCTACAAGGTCGAGGGCAATGTCGAGCGGCGGGAGTTGCTGGCCTCGATGCGCGCGGTCGGACGCAACGTGGGGACGTGGGCGCCGGGCGAGGTCGATGAGCTTGTGCGCAACGGCGCCATCCTCTGGCCGCTGGAGAGCTACCTTGCCCACTTCGACCGGCTCCCACCGGCATTCAAGTCGGCGACGATAAGGCAGTGGGGCCAGCCCCCGGGCGATTTGATGACCGTCACCCGGGACGGACGGCGGTACTTCGTGCTGCCGGTCAGCGTGCGGGGGAATATCGCCTGCGCGCCACAGCCGGCCCGCGCCCGCGGTGACCGGCAAGATTCTTCCTATCACGACCCTCAGCTCTGGCCGACACACCAGTACCTGGCGTTTTACCTGTGGCTTCGCCACGAGTGGAAGGCCGACGCGGTCGTGCACCTCGGACGACACGGGACGCACGAATTCCTGCCGGGCAAGGGCAATGGCCTCTCCTGGGAAGACCCGCCCGTGGTCGTGCTGGGGGACCTGCCGAACGTTTACCCGTACATCGTTGATGGGATCGGCGAGGCGGTCGCCGCCAAGCGCCGCGCCACCGCCGTGCTTGTCACTCACGCCACGCCGCCGATCACCGACTCGCCGCTCTACGGCGCGCTCGCCGATCTGCGCCGGAAGATCGACCAGTACGCACAGGCAAAGCGCGACGGCCAGGCGGGCCTGGAAGCTGAGCTGCTCGCCGGCATCCGGAAGGCCACCGAGTCTTTCGGCGATTCGGCCCACCCGGCTGAGCCGGAACACGGCCACGACGTGCCGTCTGTTGAGGAGATCGCCCACTGGCTCGAGACGGTGGAGTCGCAACGCGCCCCGCGCGGGCTACACACCTTCGGCGAACCGTACTCGGCCGATTCGACCGCCGCGATGCTGCCGCGAATGTTCGCCGACGAGTTGGCGAGTCTGAAGATGGATGCCGCGGCGCTCGATCTGTGGCTAGCCGAGGCCGCCCGCGCCGAGGCGCCGAGCCCCCCCGAGGTCAAGACGGGCGACGCGCGGTCGCGGGTTGTTGCAACGGCGTGGCATATGCGCCACAACGGCGAGCTCGACGGCCTCGCCCACGCCCTCGAAGGGGGCTTCGTGCCGGTGGGCCCCCCCGGCGACCCGCTGTCTAACCCCGAAACCTTCCCCACCGGCCGAAACCAGTTCCAGACCGACCCCGCCAAGTTACCCAGCCGCGAGGCGTGGGCCGTGGGCCGCCGGATGGCCGAGCAGACCCTGGATAAACACCGCCGGGCTCAAGGATCGCCCCCGGCCAAGCTCGGCTTTACCCTCTGGGCCAATACCCTGATCCGATCTCAAGGAGCTCTGGAGTCGGAGGTCCTCTACCTCCTGGGGGTCGAGCCGGTCTGGAACGCCCGGGGCGACGTCGCCGATGTGAAACTGGTCACGCCGGCCTTGGGACGGGTCCGCGTCGATGTCGTGATCACGATCACCGGGATGTATCGTGACACGTTCGCCGACAAGGTGCTGTTGCTCGACAAGGCGATCCGCCTGGCTCAGGAGGCGCCGGCAGAGTCGGGCCAGCCCAACTTCGTGCGATCGAACACCGAGGCGATCGCCCGCGAGCTGACCGGCCGGGGAGTCAAGCCCGACGAGGCCCGTCAACTGGCGCGGCTAAGAATCTTCGGCGCCGAGCCGGGCCAGTACGGAGCAGGCATGCACCGCGTGCCGGATTCCAACGTCTGGACCGATCGGGGACAGATCGCCGGCGACTACATCGACCGGATGTCGTTTGCCTTTTCGGCGGACGCCTGGGCACGCGCCGCACCCGAGCTATTCCGCCGCCAGCTCAAGGGGGTCGAAGGCGTCATCCATGGCCGAAGCAGCAGCCTCTACGGCATCATCGACGTGGATGACAGCTACGAATATCAAGGGGGCATGGCCCTGGCCGTCGAGCAGGTCGGCGGCAAGGCGCCACGGCTCTACATGAACGACCTGGTAGGCGGCAAGGCCGTCCACGACGGCCGCGAGGCAGTCGTGCTCGAACTTCTGAGCCGCTACCACAACCCCGAGTTCCTCCGCGCCATGCGCGACGAGGGGTACGACGGAGCGAAATACCTCAGCAAGGTCGTCGACAACCAATTCGGCTGGGACGTGACGAGCGACGCCATCCGCGCCGACGACTGGAAGGCGACCGCCGAGATTTACCTGGCCGACAAGCTCGGTCTCGGCCTGCGAGAATTCTTCGAACAGAGCAACCCCCACGCGCTGCAAAACATCGCGTCGCGGGTGCTGGAGGTCGATCGCAAGGGCCTTCAGGCCCTGGATTCCGCAACGAAAGAACTGGCCGCCGTTACCTACGTCGAGTCGGTCGCGCGGCACGGGGCCGCGTGCGACGCGCACATCTGCGGCGGGAACGAGCTGAACGCCCTGGCCGCCCGTCTGGCCGGCGCGACCGGCCGCGTCACGGCCGCCACACTCGCCCAGTTCGAACAGGTGATCCGGAAAGCCGTCGCCCCTGCTGGCACCTCGATGGAGGCGATGGCCGACGCGCGGCTCGTCGAAGGCCTCATCATCCAAGAATCGTCGGGTCAGCCCTCGGCCCCGGTGCAGGTCGCGCGCAAGGGTGCCGGCCCATCACTCGGAACGAACACCGAGGAACCGGCGGCCAAACCTGAAGTTGGCCCACCGCCGGCGAAGGTCGCTCAAGAGGGCGAAGCGAACGGCGTTGCAAACGAACGCCGGCTCATCGCGCTCGCGCTGGCCGCGTGCGGCCTGGCTTTCCTCGTGGGCATCGTCCGCAGAAGCGCTCGTCACCTCGTGGGCCCGGGATGACCCGGGAACCAACCGCCAAGCGGGAGGCGGAAAGGGCCGCAACGGCGCACAGACGGGCATCGGGCCGTGATCCGATCCACGCGCCGGGCTCACTCAGTCTTCGTCCCGTGACGCGGATCTGGATCCGGCGGGCGTCTTCCTCCTTGCGTACGAAGTAGAGCTCGGTGGTCCGGATGTCGGCGTGGCCGGCGAACTCCCGGACCTCGTGCATCGTCGCTCCATTGCGGATCGCGTCGTTGATCGCCGTCTTGCGCAGCGAGTGAATACCGATGCCGCGGCTGCCCAGCCGTGACGGGTCGATCCCGGCCACCTCGCAATACCTCTTGACCAGCCGCCAGGGGGTCTTGCGGTCCTCACTCTTGCGTTCGCAATCGGGTGGCCTTCTTCCGCAAGCTGATCCAGCTTCTGGCCGCGCGAAACGGGTCGTCAGCCGGTAGTGAGGGATGACTGGCGAAGCGAGACCCTCTCGAAAAACCCCTTGATCGGCGGGATGCAGCTCTCGATGCTGTACCGCTCTTCGATCGTGCGGCGTGCGGCGATGCCCAGCGGGGCGAAGCCGGCAGGGTCGGCCAGAACGTTCAGGGCCGTGGCCGTCAGCCGGTCGATGTCGAAGAGCGGCTCGAGAAGACCGTTCACCCCGCCCTCGATGACCTCGCGCACGGGTGGAACGTCAGAAGCCAGGACAGGGACGCCGGTGGCCATCGCGTTGAAGAGCGACCACGAGACCACGAACGGGGCCGAAAGGTAGATGTGCAGGTCGCTCAGCCGGAGGATGTCGGCCAGGTGCTCGGGAAGGATGCGACCTGGAAAGAGGAAGCGGGAGAGGTCGCGATCGCCCAGGCTCAGAACCCAATGCTTGAAGCTCGGCGAACCGGTATGCAGCTTGTCCCAGCCGTAATGGATCTCCTCGCCGCCAACCACGACGAAGAGAACGTCCGCACGCTCGCGGCAGATCCGGTCGGCGACCTGCATGAACAGGTCGAAGCCGCGGATCGACTCCAGCCCGCGAGCGACGAAGGTAACAACCTTCGTGCCCGGAGGAAGCGCGGCCTCGCCGATCCGCCGGGGTGCGGCACCGGGGCGGTAAAGCTCGGTATCGATACCGTCGAAGTAAACCTCGATCTTGGAATGAAACCGCGCGGGAAACGATTGCTTCTGCCAGTGCGTGGCCGAGTAGCCGGCGTCGCAATCGACCAGTGAGGCCAGCGTGGGGGCGTTGATGCACCGGGGGAAGAAAGGCGCGGGCTCGGCGGGAGGCAGGTCGATCCGGTACGAGATGTCGCGATGACTGGTCGCGAAGTAGTACTCACAGTAGTTGATGATGGGGCAGTCGAGCAGGTCTTTCAGGAAAAGCGTCGGCGCGCCGCGGCCGCCATGGGCGACAACCAGGTCGGGTTTCAAGTCGGGTCGTGCGCGCAAGGCATTGAAGACACTCTGGCACTGCTCGAGATACATCCCAAAGATCTGGGGCCAGGGAATCCCTTCCTTCGACCGGTGCTCGGCCGTCAGGGGAAGCTGATGCAGGTCGAGCTCTTGGAGCATCTCGGTCGTGGGTGTGGGACAGCTCGAGAGGCTCTGAACCAGGAAGCTGCACTTCCAGCCGTGGCGCCTTTTCAACTCGAGGCCGAGCCGGCCGAACTGGGCGGGGAAGGCGTCGTGGAGGAAAAGCACGTGCATGGCCGTTACCTCCTTCCTCGCGTGGCGGCGAGCGTCGAGAACCGCTCGGCAAGCACGGGAAGGCAGACCTCCTGCGCATAGCGCGACCGGACCAGCTCGGCAGCCGCGTCACCCAGGGGGCGGTGCTCGTCCAGCTTGCTCAGCACCACAAGCGCTTGGCGATAGAGCGCATCGGGATCGGCGACGTCGGCCAGAAGCCCGGTCTGGCCGTGGCTGATGACCTCGCGGTGAGGCGCCGTGTCGGAGGCCAGCACGATGCATCCCGCGGCCATCGCCTCCAGCAGTGATCGAGCCACGGGATAGGACCGGCCGGGAGCCAGATGCAGGTCGCTTGCGGCCAGGACCTCCGCGACGGCGCCCGGTGTCGCCCGCCCCAGGAACCAGAGGCGCTCGGGATCGACCGGCGGGACAGCGTCGCGAAGCTGGTCAGGGTAATTCCGGTTGTTGTGCTGAACATCCAGCCCGCGCTGGACGACCAGGTCTCCCACGATCGCGCAGACCACGTCCGCTCGGGCGCGGAGCAAGGCATTGGCCGCGTGCCAGAACCGATCGAAGCCGCGCAACCGCTCGAGCGACCGGGCCACGAAACTGACGACGCGCGTCCCCTCGGGCACGAGACGACCGCCCAGCGATCGCCGGGCCGTCCGCCGATCGCGCGGGATGACATCACCCGGGCCGGCCGTGGCGATGCCATCGTGCTGGACCCAGAGGTCGTCGCGATACTCGACGGGGAAGAGATGGCGCTGCCAGTCGGTCGCAGTCCACGCCAGGTCGCACTGCTCGAGATCGAGCAGCTCGATGGAGTTGGCCGAGCGTCTCCAATGAACGTACGCGGCCGGAGCGTCGGCGGCGATCTCGGCGGCGAGATCGTTCCGGCGGGGGTGGAAGTAGTAGTCGAAGAGGTTGACCCGGGCAGGAGCGGGCGCATAGACCGGGGCAAAAAGCGTGGAACCGAGCCCGGCGGAGCGGCCGACGATCAGGTCGATCGGCCGGGGCCTGCGCGCCTCCAGAACTTCCCAACAGCCGTAAGAGTAGCAGAGACTTCGCTCGAGCGTCCGCGACCAGGCCACGGCCTGCTCGCGTGCCACGCCGCCGACGCCGAAAACCTGCAGCTCGAGCCCGTGCCCAACCGAGGCCGGCCAGTGCTCGCGGGCCTCTGCGGTGTGGCAATAGAACCAGCAGCGATATCCCCGCCGCCGCACCAGCCAGTCGGCGACGGCCCCGAGCCGGCCGGGAAAGTGGGGCTCAACCCAGAGGACATGAAGCGGATCTTGGGCCATGGAACCCGAGCAAATCGCAAGGAGAGAACAGAACCGCGTGATCCGATCTCACCAGGCGAAATGGGCAAACGCCTTGTTGGCGTCGGCCATGCGGTGCACGTTCTCGCGCCGGGTGATCGCGGCGCCTTCGCGGTTGAACGCGGCGATCAACTCGTCGGCAAGCTTGACGGCCATGGGCCGCCCCTTCTTCTCGCGGGCCGCCATCAGCAGCCAGCGAATCGAGAGGGTCTGCTGGCGGGTCTTGTTGACCTGCATGGGTACCTGGTAGGTGGCGCCACCGACGCGCTTCGAGCGGACCTCGATCAACGGCTTGACGTTCTCGACGGCTCGAGTGAAGACCTCGATCGGCTCCTCGTTGGGCAGCCGCTTGTGAATCAGCTCCATCGCGTCGTAGAAGATGCGCTGGGCAACGCTCTTTTTGCCGTTGTGCATGACGCAGTTGATGAACTTGCCGGCCAGCTTCGAGCCGAACCGGGGGTCAGGGCGAAGGTGCGTCTTGCTGGCGGTGAACTTACGGGCCATGAAAATCGGTCCTGCGGTGGTGTTCGATTTCGATAAGGTATCTGAGAAGAGCGGGTAAGCACCGCCTACCAATCCGATGAAAGCCGGGCAGTGTCCGGCCTACACAGTGAGCCGGCGCTTCGGGTCTTCGTGGTGTTGCGGGGCGATCACGCCGAACGGTTGTGAGCTCATTTCTTCTTGGCCGGGGCCGCGGCCTTCTTGCGCTGGGCGCCGTACTTGGAGCGGGCCTGCTTCCGCTCGGCAACGCCCTGGCAGTCGAGCACGCCCCGGACAATATGGTAGCGCACACCGGGCAGGTCGCGGACGCGGCCGCCGCGCACCAAGACGATCGAGTGTTCCTGGAGGTTATGCCCCTCGCCACCGATATAGGCTGTGATCTCCTTGCCGTTGGACAGACGCACCCTCGCCACCTTGCGGAGGGCGGAGTTCGGCTTCTTGGGGGTCATTGTCTTGACCTGGAGGCAGACCCCCCGTTTGAACGGGCAAGACTCGA
>JBAUOX010001178.1:0-2786 GCA_049579985.1 Isosphaeraceae bacterium
TGCGGATTGGCGCCGGGCGTGAGCTCCGACTGGGCAGCCTTCAACCCCTGGGGCTCTATGCCGCCAATTCCGTTTTCGTCGGCGACTACCTCACCACCAAGGGCCAACCGCCTCAGGAAGACTACCAGATGATCGAGGACCTTGGGTTTGAAGCAGTCATCGAGAGCAGCAATGGAAAATGAAAGCTGGGTTATACCGCTGCTCCGCCAGTTGCGAGCCGATGGTCGAGAGCGCAGCTTGAACGTGCTCCCGCATGCGGGGGGCAGGTTCTCGATGGACGGCCGCGAGTACCTGAACTTTTCCTGTAACGACTATCTCGACCTCTCGCGGGATCCGCGCGTTGTGAGTCGCGCCGCGGAAACGATGGCTCGCTACGGCGCCGGGGCTGGAGCCTCGCGCCTGGTGACGGGGACGCTCGCCTGTCATGCCGAGCTGGAGGCGGCGCTGGCCTCGTTTCAGTCCTACCCCGCCGCGATCGTCTTCGGCTCCGGCTGCCTGGCCAACGTCGGGGTGCTCTCCTCGGTCCTGGGGCGCAGCGACGTGGTGTTTGCCGACAGGCTGGTCCATGCGACAATCATCGACGGGATCGTGCTCAGCCGCGCGAAGCTCTGCCGCTTTCCGCACAATGATATCGAGCAGTTGGACAGCTTGATGACGCGGGCCGCCGCTGCTCGGAGACCTGGCTTTCGTTTTCTCGTGGTGACCGAATCCGTGTTTAGCATGGACGGCGATCGGGCACCGCTGCGGGCTCTCTGCGAGGTCGCCGGCCGTCACGAGGCCATGCTCATGGTCGACGAAGCCCATGCGCTTGGGGTCTTCGGACCGCAAGGAGCCGGATTGGTGCGCGAGCACGGTCTGGGCAATCGTGTCAATGCATGTACCGCCACGCTCAGCAAGGCGATGGGCGGCTACGGGGGCTTTGTCGCCTGTTCCACGGAACTCCAGGCACTCCTGATCAACCGTTCCAGGCCGTTCCTGTACAGTACGGCACTTCCGCCCGCCAGCGTTGGAGCGGCCTTGGCCGCCCTGGAAATCATTCGAGCCACGCCCCATCTCGGACCGGCGTTGCTGGCGCGGGCCGAGCTGTTTCGCCGACAGCTCCGGGAGCTGGGATTGAACGTGATGCATTCCGACAGCCATATCATTCCTTTGCTCATCGGCGACAACGCGACGGCTTTGCGTTTCTCAGCTCGACTGAAGGCCAAGGGAATCCTCGCCACAGCCATCCGCGAGCCGACGGTGCCGCGCGGCACGGCGCGGATCCGTCTCTCGGTGACATTGGCGCACGCCGAAGAGGATTTGCTACAGGCCGCCACGGCCATTGCAGAGGCCGCCCGTCAGGAGGGTCTGCTGTGAACGCATCGGCCTGTGTCACCTTGATTGCCGGTTGGGCCCAGACCGAGCAGGCGCTTGCGCCGTTAGTCGAGAAGTTATTCCCGGGTCACTCTCCCGTCGTGCCAGACTGGGAGAGGGAGGCCGAAGGGCAAAGGGCCGGCAAAGCGAGTTCGGTGACGATGACGTCGGTCTCCTCCCTGCTGAGCGCATCCGAGAGCGAGGGTGGCTTTGCCGGCGGCAGCGTTCCTTCCGCCTACGCGGTCGCACTTGCATCCAGACTTGCGCGGCAGAAGCACCCAGCCATCCTGGTCGGCTGGTCGATGGGAGGCATCGTCGCCCTGGAAACGGCAATTCACTTTCCGGAGCTGGTGCGGCGGTTGGTGCTCATCAGCTCTTGCGCGCTGTTCTGTCCGCCTTCCACGGATCACCACGAGGAGCAATCGCTCCCGGTGCGCGCCATGATTCTCGGGCTGCACCGAGACCGGGATGAAACACTGCGAAGCTTCTTCTCCCTGGTGCATTCGGAAAGCGGCTCCGCGGCACACATGGCGGAGGACTTGCACCAGGCGCTGCGGCTCGACCCGGACCATCTGGTCCACGGCCTTCGATACATCCGGACTGTCGATCTCCGTTCGCGGCTGTCCGCGGTCCGCGTGCCGACACTGATCGCTCACGGCCGAAAAGACCGCGTCATCTCCTGGCAGGCGAGCCAATTGCTCCAGGCCGGCATCGGCGGCAGCGATCTGCTGCTTGTTGACGAGGGAGACCACGGCCTCGTCGCGACTTCCCCGGGGATCCTGGCTCCGGCCATCGTGCGGTTTTTCAACGCGGACCCACTTCCTGTATGAGAAATAACGCTTCGAAGGCGCTCCATTTTTCCCGGGCCGCCGCCGTCTATCATACCCGGGCTGAGCTTCAACGGGCTGTTGCCAGGAAGCTCCTGCAATACCTCAGCGGTCCGGTCGAGGCCGAACGCATTCTGGAGCTGGGCTGTGGGACCGGGTTTCTCACGGGTAATCTGCTGGAGTTTCTGGCGCGTGCGCGAATTGATGCCATCGACATCTCGGCCGCCATGATTGAGCAGGCCCGGCGGGCGGTCGCAGCCAACGAACGCATTCATTGGCACGTCTGTGATGTCTGGGATTACCAGGCCGGGGCGGTGTATGATCTGATCAGCAGTAGCTCCTCGCTTCAGTGGATGCAGCCGCTCGATGCGTTGTTTTGTCGCCTGGCGTCGATGCTGAAGCCGGGAGGTCGTCTCCTCTGCTCCCTCATGGTCGAAGGAACGCTCGGGGAGCTTCACCGCTTGCGCCGGGAGATCGCTCCGCATAAAAGTCCGCGAGACCGACTGCCGACGATCGCCGCGACGGTCGCGTGCCTGCAAAGCGCTGGGTTCTGGGTCTCCCGTTCCGGACAGGACGCCCTGCAAACGGAACACAACAGCACCGAAG
>JBAUOX010001179.1:0-3464 GCA_049579985.1 Isosphaeraceae bacterium
CTCTGCTCGCTGGTCATCCTGATGTTCCTGGGCGAGTGGCGGATGACCGGGATCGCGATCATGACGCTGCCGATCTCATGCCTGGCCTGCTGCGCCGCGCTCTACTTCACGGGCCAGACCATCAACACGATGACCTTGGCCGGCATGACGCTGGCGATCGGGCCGATGATTGACAGTGCCATCATCTGTCTGGAGAACACCCACCGGCACCTGGGGATGGGTGTGACTCCTCGGGAGGCAGCCTTCCTGGGGGCCAGCGAGGTGGCCATGCCCGAGCTGGTCTCGACGCTGTGCACGTTCCTGGTGCTCTCACCCCTGGTCTTGACCCCCGGACTGGGACAGTTCCTGTTCAAGCCGATGGCGATGGCGGTGGCATTCTCGATGATCGCCGCCTACTTCCTGTCGAGAACCCTCGTTCCAGCCTGTTCGGCGTTCTGGCTCAAGCCGCACGCGAGCCACGACTCGGGAGGGGCTGATCATGCCCACGGCTCGGGTGAGCAGGCCCCGAAAAGCCCCGAGGAGGCTGAGACATTCCAGATCAATGGCAATGGCCATAAGCCCAAGGGCAACATCATCGCGCGCGCCTTCCACCGCTGGGAGCGGATGATCGATACCGGCATCGAGTACTACGTCAAGGGGCTCGACTTCGTCCTGCGGCACCGGATCGCAACCCTTGTCGTCGCCTATAGCCTGCTGGCGCTCACCATCGTCTTTCTCTGGCCGATGCTGCGCAAGGAGTTCTTCCCGGAGGTCGATGCGGGCTCGTTCGAGATGTACGTGCGGGCGCCTTCGGGCCTGCGAATCGAGGAGACGGAGAAGCGGATCGCGAGGGTGGAAGAGTACGTTCGCGAGGTCATCGACAAGGAAGACCTGCAACTGGTGCTCTCGGAGCTGGGCGTCACGTCCGACTGGTCGGCGGCTTACACACCCAACGCAGGAACGATGGATGCCGTCGTCAAGATCCAGCTCACGGCCGAGCGGAAGAAATCCGCCCAGGAATACGTGGCCGAGCTGCGCCAGGGTGTCGCCGCCAAGTCGGAGTTCAGCAACCTGGAGTTTGCCTTCGACGCCGGCGGCATGGTCCGCTCGGCGATGAACGAGGGCAAGTCCACGCCGATCAGCATCCGGGTCACCGCCAAGGACCAGAAGATCGCGCACCGGATCGCCTCGATGATGCGAAACGAGATCACCAAGATCGATGGCGTGGTGGACGCCCGGATCATCCAGCGGCTCGATTATCCGCAGTACCTGATCAACGTCGATCGGGCCAAGTCGGCTCAGCTTGGGCTGACGCAGGCCGATGTCATGAAAGAGATCATCGCCGCGCTCAACTCGAGCATCCAGTTCGACAAGCACAATTTCTGGATCGACCCGGTCAGCAAGAACCAGTACTACGTGGGCGTCTCTTATCCCGAGGAAGACATCAAGTCGATCGATACCGTGCTCGATATTCCGATCACCAGCCCGGTCCAGAAACGAGCGGTCCCAATGCGGAACGTCGTGAAGATCGACCGGAAGCCGGTGGCGACCGAGGTCACTCACTACAACATCCAGCCCACAATCGAGCTGACCATGGGCGTGTACGAGCGCGACCTCGGGCACGTCTCCGAGGACGTCGCCAAGGTGCTGGACAAGTACGGCGAGCTCGAGAAGTCGGGACAGTGGGCAACGTACGACCCCGACAGCAAGGAGAAGCAACCGCTGGTTGGAAGCAAGATCGTGCTCAGCGGCGAGTATCTCCGCATGAAGGACACGTTCAACAGCTTGGGTGTGGGCCTCTGTCTGGCTTCACTGTTGATCTACTTCCTGATGGTGGGGCTGGACCGTTCCTTTCGCGTGCCACTCACGGTCATGTTGATCGTGCCCCTGTGCTTGGTCGGCATCATGCCCATGCTGCTCCTGACCAAGTCGGCTGTGAACGTCCAGTCGCTGCTGGGCTTCATCTTCATCGTCGGCATCAAGGTGGCCAATTCGGTGCTGATGACCGACTACGCGCAGGAGCTCCGACGCCATGAGGGCTTATCGCCTGTCCAGGCCATCCGCAAGGCGGCCGGCCTGCGGGTCCGGCCGATCACGATGACGGCCCTGGCAGCCTTCTTCGCGCTCATCCCGGGAGCCCTGGCGCTCGAGCGAGGCAGCGAGGCGAACGCCCCGCTGGCCCGGGCGATCCTCGGCGGCCTGCTGGCCGGTGAGCCGGCTACTTTGTTCGTTCTGCCCGTGCTCTACGCGATATTCATCCGCGACACTCCGGAGACCGATGACAAGCGCAGAGCTCGGCTTGCCGACCAAACGGCTGCCGATCATGGGCACGCCGATCCGACGCCGCCGGTCGAGTGGAACCATGACCATCACGATAACGGCCCTGAAGAAAACGAAAACGCGGACCATTGACTCCGGTAGGGGGCGACTCTTTGTGGAGTCGCCCTCGCCGGAACGCAACCCAGGTTGATCACTCTGAGGACCAAGACCTTGGACACAAGTCGACCGATTCACGTTGCGATTTCGGGTGCAGCGGGCCGGGTCGCCTACGCGCTCCTCTTTCGGATCGCCAACGGCGGACTGTTCGGGAAGGAACAGGCCATCGCGCTCGGTCTGCTGGACCTTCCCGAAAGGCTCAACGTGCTCGAGGCTCGTGTCATGGAATTGCGGGAATGTGCATTTCCCCTGCTGCATGGCCTGCGACTCGGCTCCGACCCGGTGCAGATGTTCCGCGAGGCGGACTGGGTAATCCTGCTGGGAGGCAAGCGTCATAGCTCCGGTTCACAATCCCTCATCGACCTTCTGCATCAGAACGCACCGATCATGATCGACCATGCACGGGCCATCAACCGGGCATCGCCCGCGGCCCGCGTACTGGTCGTCGTCAGCCCGTGCAATACCAATTGCCTGGTCGCCATGTCGCATGCGCAGGATGTGCCCAGGGAACACTGGTTCGCTCTGAACCAGGTCATCCGGTCGAGGGCAATCGCCATGGTCGCCGAGAAGGCCAGGGTCCCGGTCACCCAGGTCACCCGCCTGACGGTCTGGGGCAACAACAGTGAGAACGCCTATGTCGACCTCCAAAACGCGCGAATCGGCGAATGTCCCGCAGTCCAGGTGATCGGCGATCCGAAGTGGAGCCATGAGGTCTTCGATCGGGCCCTCGCCGACCAGTACCGCGAGATCGTCCGACGGACTGGCGAGCCACCGGCCGGCTCGACCGCCCATGCAATCCTCGCCACGATCCGGGCCGTCACCACGCCCACGCCCTTCGAGCACTGGTTCGGCGCCGGTGTCGCTTCCGACGGCAGCTATTACGAGGTCCCTCGTGGGCTGGTCTTTGGGTTTCCGCTGCTGACCGCGGACGGAAAAACATGGACGATCCCCAGGGGACACTACCTCGATGCCCAAGCCCGGGAACGGATTGCCCGCAATGTCGCCGAGCTGGAGCTCGAAGCCTTGGCAGTCTCACACCTGCTGGGAAA
>JBAUOX010001180.1:0-1887 GCA_049579985.1 Isosphaeraceae bacterium
GGCGGAGACCTCCGACACCGCGGCCGATTGCGGCACGTCCGGGCCGATCGTCGTGGGCATCGGCGCCTCCGCCGGGGGCCTCGAGGCGTTCCGCACGTTCTTGGACGCGATGCCTCCGGACAATGGCCTGGCGTTCGTGTTCATCCCGCACCTCGACCCCACCCGCGAGAGCCACATGGTCGAGCTGCTCGCCTCGCACACGGCCATGACGGTCGTGCAGGCGACGGACGGGATGCCGATCAAGGCCGATCATGTCTACGTCATTCCGCCGGACGAGTACATTACCATCAGCGACGAAGTGCTCCACCTGACCGCGCCGTCCGAGCGCCGCGGGCGGCGAATACCCATTGACTTCTTCTTCCACTCCCTGGCCGAGGACCGCCACGAGAAGGCCATCGGCATCGTCCTCTCCGGGACCGGCACCGAGGGCGCGCACGGCCTGCAGGCCATCAAGGCTCACGGCGGCTTGGCCTTGGCCCAGGACCCGGATACGGCAGCCTACGACGGCATGCCCCGCAGCGCGATCGCCACGGGACTGGTCGACTACGTCCTGCCCGTGGAGCGGATGCCCAAGATCCTCCTGCAATTCGTCCAGCATCCCTACGTGCGTGGCGCCCCCGCATCCCGACCGCCCGACGAGCAACTCCCCAAACACCTCGGCGCCATCCTGGCGGTGCTGCACGCCCGGTATCGCCATGACTTCGAACTCCACAAGAAGGGGACCCTGATCCGACGCATCCAACGCCGGATGGGACTCCGGCACCTCACCCACATGGAGGATTACCTGAGGTTGCTGCAGGCCGACGCGGCCGAGGTCGACGCCCTGTTCCGGGACCTGCTGATCACCGTGACCGGCTTCTTCCGCGACCCCGAGGCCTGGAAGTTCCTCGAAAAGGAGGTGATCCCGGCGCTCGTGCGCGAAAAAACCCCGAACCAGCCGCTCCGGGCCTGGGTGACGGGCTGTGCCACGGGCGAGGAGGCCTACACCGTTGCAATACTGCTGCTCGAGCAGGCCGAGGCGGCCCAGAAGGGCACCAAGGTCCTGGTCTTCGCCACGGACATCGAATCCGCCACCCTGGAGCGCGCGCGGGCGGGGTTCTATCCGGCGGGTGCCGTTGCCGATGTGTCACCGGAACGCCTGCGCCGGTTCTTCATCCAAGAGGGAGACCACTACCGGGTCACCCAGTACCTGCGCGACACGGTGGTCTTCGCCGCCCAGAACCTCCTCAGCGACCCGCCCTTCTCGAGTCTCGACCTGGTCACGTGCCGCAACGTGCTGATCTACCTCGAGCCGGACGTGCAGGAGTCGGTCATCGCGCTGTTCCACTTCGCGCTGCGCCCGGGAGGTTACCTGTTGCTAGGGGGTTCGGAGACGATCGGTCCGCCCCAGGACGACGCGTTCGAGACCGTCTCGAAGAAGTGGCGGGTCTATCGGCCGATCGGGCCGAGGCGGCTCGACAAGCTCGAATTCTCGATGTTTCACCGCGGGTCGCGCGCCGTGCCGGTGCGCTTGCCCCAAGTCGCCATGGGCACCCTGCCGCGCGACAGCAAACTCGCCGGCTTGGCCCAGCGGCTGGTGCTGGAGCACCATACCCCAGCCTGCACGCTGGTCGACAGCCGGAACGAGATCCGCTACCTCTGCGGCCCGACCCACGACTACCTCCGGCCCCCGACCGGCGTGCCGACCCAGGATCTGCTGGCGTGGGCCCACCGGGATCTCCGGAGCAAGCTGCGGGCCGCCTTGGACACGGCGGCCCGCGAGGGACGGTCCGTGACGGAGACCGCCGTCCGCGTCCAGCGCGGCGAGGAATGCCACACGGTCGACATCACGGTCACGCCCATCACGGTCCCCCGAGAGGCCGCGGGCCTGCTGCTGGTGGCCTTCGC
>JBAUOX010001181.1:0-6314 GCA_049579985.1 Isosphaeraceae bacterium
ATCGGCTCCAGCCAGATCCATCCCCGCTCGTCTGGCTTGATGCGCTCGTACCCGTCTGGTGTGTGCCGGTAGACGATCAGCTCCAGCCGGCGCTCGAAGTCGTCCTCCTCGAGTACATCCGCTATCACATAGAGGGGAATTCCCGCCCGATAGTAAAAGTCGACCTTCTTCCCCACGTCGTTCTGTCGCGTGTTCTGCGAGGTGACCTCGACCACCAAGAGCGGGCGGGCACCTTCGGCCGCCACGTCGAGGGTCGCCCAGTCCCGATGGCGCTCGACGTCCGCGAAAACGGCGATGTCCGGGCCCAGCGGCTTGACCCCCGGCAGGTTCCAGTACACGCGACAGTCCGATACCACCACCGTCGTGGCCTGACCGGCCAGGCGCGCCTTGAACACGTCCTTGAGGTAGGTCAAGTCGCTGTTATGTGCGTCCGTTTGCACGATGAAGTCACCCGTCTCGGGAAAGAGCACATCCTCCAGGGACAGCGGGATCTGGTCGAGCGTTTCCTCCCCATCGGGCCCGACACGCTTGACGTAACGCCAGCCGTAACGGAACGGATCGGGCTCGGGACCCGCAGGAACATGCACACCGGAGGTCGAGACAGTACTCATGATCGGCGCTCCGAGACTAGACTTTATCAGAAATAAGGATTTCCGAGCGAATTCCCCGGGATTTCTGGGCAAATCCGCTATTTCTGCTAAAGTCTATTCTACCGTAACGTCCAACACCGGTCAGCGCCGGGCGCCGGGCCGATCTTCCGCTTGATCGAAGTGCTCGGGGCAGGATATAAGACTGATCGGCCCCGGGCGGTGACCGCTGCTTGCAGAATCTCCCCGGGCGGTCGCTGGTCAACGGAGTGACGCCATGCCCCGCCGCAAGACGCGCAGACCCTGGATCGATTACCTCGTCTACCTGGCGGTCCGCCTGGTCGTGGCGTTCGCCCAGATGCTCACCATCGCGCAATCCTACGCCCTGGCGCGGTTCCTGGCCTGGGTGACGTACAAGGTGGACGTCCGGCACCGCATGGTGGGAATCGAGAACCTGCGGCTGGCATACGGGGATCGCTACGACGATCCGCAGCGCGACCGCATCGTGCGCTCGGTTTACCTTCACTTCTGCATGATGATCATGGAGCTCTTGCACATCCCGCGAAAGATCCATGTGACAAACTGGCGGCAGTACGCCAGGCTGGTCGGCCACCCGCCGATTCTCGACCGGTTCATGACCGGCGGGCCGATGATCCTGCTCACCGGCCACTACGGCAACTGGGAGCTGGCGGGCTATCTCTTCGGCCTCTTCGGATACCCGACGTACTCCGTGGCCCGCACACTGGACAATCCCTACCTCGACCGTTTCCTCCGCGCATTCCGGGAGCGGACCGGCCAGAAGCTGATCCCCAAGTCGGGGGGCTACGACCAGATCCTCGAGGTGCTCCAGTCTGGCCAGGCACTGTCAATGCTGGCGGACCAGGACGCCGGGCAACGGGGGATGTTCGTGGAGTTCTTCGCCCGGCCGGCCTCGACGCACAAGGCCATCGCGCTGCTGGCCATCGAGCACCAGGCACCCGTGGTCGTCGGCGTCGCGCGACGCATCGGCCCCGGCTTTCGCTACGAGATCCGCTGCGCCGACATCATCCAACCCGGAGAGTTCACCGGCTCCGCCGAAGACGCGCGGCTGCTGACCCAGCGCTACACCTCGGCCCTGGAAGAACTGATCCGCCAGGACCCCACGCAGTATCTCTGGCTGCATCGGCGGTGGAAACACCAGCCACAACCGCGTCGGGCAAGAGTGACGAGTGGCGAGCGGCGAGTGGCGAGTGGTCAGTAAACCAGCAGATCTCGCGATCGGCGGTCCAGGTGCGCCAGGGAATCGCATTCACTCGCCACTAACCACTCGCCACTCGCCACTATTCCAAGCCACTCGCCACTATTCCAAGCCACTATTCCTCAAACATCCGCTCGACCGGCACGATCTTGACGGTCACGTTCCTGAGCGGAAAGGCGGCGATCTGCTTGTCCTCGGCGAGGATATTCTCGGGGGTTCCCTGGGTGTCGTAGGTGATTGGCGAGGGCTTGCCCGAGGTCAGAATGTCGCGCAGCTCGTCGGCGTTCCGGGCCACGACGGCAATCTTCATGCCGGGTGGCTTCAGGTGCTTTCGGACGGCCGCGTTGACCTGCTCGACGGTCAGCTTCGGCAGCCGCTCCGCCAGCTCGGTGACGAGGTCGTTGCGGCCGTAGAACTGGCCGTCGATTGCATAGCCCAGCCGGCGGGAAAGGGTCTGGACCCAGAGCTTGCTGTAATTGAGCAGGAACGATCGCGTGGCCTCGAAATCGGCCGGGCTCATGCCCTCGGTAGCGAGTCGGTCCAGCTCCCAGAGCGCGGCGCGGAGGGCGAAGGCAGCCTTGTCGACCGGCACGGGCCGCACCCAGATCGAGAAGTACTGTTGCCTTCTCGGGTTGTTGGGGACCTCAAAGGTGCTCATGCCTTCCTGGATGAAGTCTTCGATGTACGAGTAATCGCCGTAATTGAGCCCGCGCTTGCCGCGGAGGTCCTGCATGAGCTTGCCATTGAACGTGCGGTGCTCGCCGAGATACGAGTTGGCCACGGCCAGCGCGTAGAATTCGTCATCGCGCCGGGTCACGTCGATCGGGAAGCCGATCGAGATGGCTGTGGCCTCGGCCGGCTTGGCGACGATCGTCACCTCCAGTCCGGGACGTGCGGCCGGCGGATCGAGCGGTGGCAATCCCCGCGCCTGGCGGGGCAGGGAAGCCAGGTTCGACTCGACCTGCGAGGCGGCCGCCGGTTCGAATCCGCCCGCCATGCCCAGGGTGAGCGCCTCGCGCGTGTAGTAGCGCTTGTGAAACGCCTTCACGTCGTCGAGCGTGATCGCCTTGAGGCCCCGCACGGTCCCGCGGTCGGGATGGCCATAGGGATGACCCTGATAGAGTTCGCACTGCAAGGTCCACTTGCCCAGCTCCTCGTCGTTGTTGCCGCGCAGGGTCTTGGTGACGTAGTCGAGGGCCTCGTTGCGCAGCCGCTTGAAGTCGTCGGGGGCGAACCGGGGGGCCGTCAGCAGCTCGGTCACCAAGGGGATATAGGCCTTGAGGTTGTCTCGATGCACGGTGCCCTGGAAGGCCGTGGCCTCCTTGCGGCAGGCGCCGTCGAGGGTCGCGGCCATGGGGTAGAACTTTTCCAGGAGCTGTTCATACGAGAGGCTGGCCGTGCCTCCCTCGGCGATCATGGCCGTGGTCAGGGCGGCCAGACCTTCCTTGCCGCTGGGGTCGTCTTGCGAGCCAACCCGGAACACGAATCGGAAGGAGACCAGGGGGCTGGACGGAGAAGGGATCAGAATCGCACTCTTGTCGACGGCCTTGGTCTGGCCAGGCTCGGCGGAAAGCGCCGTGGAACCAGCGGTCAGGAGCAGCCAACCGAGTGAGAGGGCCAGGACGATGGGGTGTTTACCATTCATTTTTTCTTCTCCGTCTCGAGAATGACCACCGTCTCGTTGGTCGGGATGAAGTACCTGGCGGCCACGCGCTGGAGGTCGGCGGGAGTGAGACGCTCGAAGGCGGCGAAGAGGTCGTTCATGGCGTCAGGCCGCCCGGTGATCGCGATCGATTCGCCGACGGCATGAGCGACCGCGTCGGCGCTTTGCAGCGACGCGGCGTAAGCGTACTTCAGATGCGACCGGACAGCGTCCAAGCGCGCGGAATCGATGGGCGTCCGGCCCGCCTCCGCCAAGGCGTCGGCGATTCGCTGCCGCACCGCCGGCAGGTCGGCGGAGGTCCGAACCCGCGCGATGATCGAGAACAGCCCCGGATCGCGGTGCGGAGAGGCCTCGGCCATGAGGGTCACGACCTTCTGCTCCTTGAGCACCAGCTCCCGGTAGAGTGGGCTGGTCTCGCCGAAGACGGCCTGCTCGACCGCTGCCAAAGCGGCGATATCGGGATTTGCCGGGTCCGACGCGGGCATGTGATAACCGAGATAGAGCGTGGGCAAAGTCGGCACGGGCCAGCTCACGTGGGCACCTCGCGGCTCGGTCTGCGGCGGCTCCGTGGGAATCTCCACGCTGGCCTTGCCGCGAGCCCACGAACCGTAGTGGACCTTGACGAGTGAGACGAGCTCGTCATGCTTCACGTCACCAGTCACCACGATGGTGCAGTTCTCGGGCCGGTACCAGCGGTCGAAGAAGATCTTGCTGTACGCATACCGGTTGGGCATGTCCTTGATGTCTTCCAGGAACCCGAGCGTCGTATGCTTGTAGGTGTGCCTGGTGAAGGCCGTGTTCTGCATCGCCTCCTCCAGCTTGAGGAACGGCGAGGAGGCGTTCTTGTTGTACTCGCCGAGCACGGCTCGGGCCTCTTTCTGAAACGACGGCTCATCGTACTTGAGATTCTCGAACCGGTCGGACTCGATCTCGACGGCCGTGGCCAGCGCAGAGGCTGGGATCGTCATGTGATAGCACGTCCAGTCATCGGTCGTGAAGGCATTCGAATCGGCGCCCAGCGACTTGAGGACGTCGTTGTACTTCGCTTGCGAGTACTTCCGGGTGCCGCGGAACATCATGTGCTCGAAAAAGTGGGCGAAGCCCGAGAGCCCCCTTTCCACCTCGTTGCGCGACCCGGTGCGGACCACCGTGTAATAGGCGATGATCCCCGGCGAGTCAAACGGGACGGAGATCACGGAGAGGCCGTTGTCCAGGGTTGTCTGCTGGATCGGAAACGGAAAGTTCGGCTGTCGCCCGGCCTGCCCTGGTCCGGCCGCGGGGGCGGCTGCCTGCGTGAAGAGCATGATCACCGCCGCGAATTGTAGGCATCGAGGCATCGTGAGATTGAACTCCTCTGGATTCAAGATTGCCGCGGAAGATCACCGGGACGCGATCTCGCGCTGCGGGCCGTCGGGCCCGATTTGAACGTTGAATTTCGAGCCGCCGGGAGTCACCGAGACATGGATGAACTGGCCGCCGGCGGGATCCAAGTTGGCGATCAGGCCGGGATCGGTATTGTCTTCTGAACTAGTCTGGGCGTTGCGATGAAGCTGGTAGGCCGCCTTGATGGAGGGGATCGATCGCAGCAGCTTGACGGTGGCGGGCGCGCCTCCCTTGCGCGGGCCGTTGTTCATGATGGCCACGGTTGGCTGTATGGTCCGCACCAGGACCGGATTGTTCGAGAATCCCGGCCAGCCCGAATCAATCAGGATCGACTCTTTCTCGGGCGTCACGATCAAGGTCGCCGCGCCCCCCATGACATCAATGAAGTAGATGTCCAGCGGCCTCGGCCCGGAATCATCCCCACGCGCCGAGTCCGTCAAGACGAGCAGTCCAGCAAGTCCCACACCCAACCACCGCCAGGCAAAATCCATCGATGTTTGCTCCCTGATCCACGGCATTCACCGGGCCTCGAGCGACCTGTCCGTCCGTGCCGAATGTCCCACGGCATCGAGGGCCGATCCCATGCAGATCGTCCCCAATCTCAAGCTCATAGGCAAGAGCTGACAATTCCCGCCGGCAGTCGCGCGGAGTTGAGCGACGAGATCCCGATCGTGGTCCGACCGATCGAGGATCTTCGCTATCTCGATCCCAATGTCCAGAATCACCAGCCAGTACGACCCTGGCACGCTGCAAGGTTGGCCTTGACATGGCCAAACCGCCTCGTGAGATGTTATCGGTTTTGTTGCGGATAAACGTGTCAGGAACCGATTTCGGGGTGCAAGGGTGCAAAAAGAGGCCTTTTTCGGTTCCTGACACGTTTGTTTCTGAATTTTGCGGGCGAGTGCGGTCGAGAGTATAATAGTTTTGAAGGGCCAACCGGATCGCGTGGGAACACGATAGGGTCTCTTAACAGGCGGAGGGTGTCGCACTCGGTCCCAGTGACGCTCTGGACCGACGCGTTCTCGGCCAGCCTGGTCGATGTGTCCTCAGGAGGTAAACCGCCGTGACCCCCGTCCGACACCGCGAAGTCAGTCCCGAGGTTGCCTCGGGCTCGTACGCCTGGCCTCTGACCGCTGATGAGTTGGCCCAGCGCAATAGGGAGCTGATCGAGTTGCTCAACTCGTGGGAGTCCGAGGGCGACGAACAAGAGCAGCGTGAGACGCTGACGGTTCTCCGTGAGGCCCTGGGCAGGCGGCGAGTTGCGTCCTCGCGGGCGCAGTTCCCGTGAGCCTGGTCGTTCTGCTCGATGCCGGCCCACTGAGCCTTGCGACCAATCCCAAGGGCTCGGACGAGTCGCGACGTTGCAAGGCGTGGCTGGCCGAACTGGTTGCTGCCGGCGTACAGATCATGGTGCCCGAGGGGGCCGATTACGAAGTGCGCCGAG
>JBAUOX010001182.1:0-17595 GCA_049579985.1 Isosphaeraceae bacterium
GCCCGATCCAATCTGCCGATTGTCGTCGGACAGAGTGGACTGGTGGATAGGAAGGAGAGAACCTCGCCTCGACAAATCCCGCCCGTCCGAGGTAGGCTTGGAGGTGGAGGAGAAGCCCTATAATGACCATCCATTTATCAGGTGACCGGGAGGAGATTGTCCGGTCCTTCATCGAAGATGGCCGATTCACCTCCGAAGACGAGGTGATCGACGAAGCCTTGCGGCTCCTCCAGGAGCGGGACGAGCAAGCCAAGCTGGCCGACCTTCGCCGCGACATCGCCATCGGCATCGAACAGGCCGACCGCGGCGAGCTGGCCCCATTCGATCCGCACGCCACACTGGAACGCATCCGATCCCGTCAGGCTCCGAGCGCGGGCGGTCCTGATGGCCGAGGTCCGCCGCACGCCCCAGGCGCGGAGGGAAAAAGGGACGTCACTGATATCGACCGTTTGTGAGGGCAGGGAGCCTCGGGGACACGCACATAAACGCTAGATGCAACCGGCTTAGGGGCTAAGGAAGCATTATTAAGCGATGTCCCTTTTTACCTCACCTTGGGTTGGAGGATGCTGCGCGAGCACATCCGGCCTGGTCGACCATCAGGTCAGTCGGCAGTTCGATCAGCAAAGAAATCTCCAGCGGGACTTGGACCAGATGAACTATACTTCTGTAAGTAACGGCCCCTTCAAGGGGCCATCCTCATACCACCGGTTCTGCTGCTGGTGGCTGATTTGAGCCAGAAACTCTGCTTATACATTCGGCCAAGGGGAAGGCTCGATACCATGCATTATGGTGAGCCAGATCAATTTCGGCGGGAGACGGAATCATGAACGATCTCGACGCTTCTGACGATGAACAGGATCCTTTAGACTCGTTGGGCAACATCGCATTCAAGCCAGAGGAGAAGCTCGGAATGGAGTTGGGTTACAACCTGTCGGTGATGAAGGGATTCCTTGTGACATGTAATGGATTCTTTAAACACGAGATCAGGAAGCGGCTAGAGGCCTTATCAATCGCGAAGAGAAAGGCCGAAGGAGAGGCTAGGGAGGAGCAGCAGGAACGGAACACTCGAACGTCTCGAGATTTCATCTACGGTGTCTACAAACAGCGAGTCGACAGGGCCGTAGAGCTTGGATGGGGCTCGCGAGAGCACCTTGAGAGTGTATTCTTGTCGGATGAAGTTATAAGCAGGTTGGTCAAGGAGGAAGAAGCTGAGTATGAGAAGCGCCGAGGCTGGGGGCACGGCCAGGTGGAGGCCAAGCTGGACTTCGAGAAGTCAGACGTTGAAGACGTGCAAAGTTACTTGATGAACATGCTCCGCAAGTGTGTTTTCATGGGTTCCTACGCTGCCCTGGAACTCAGTCTGAGCAAGGCTTGTGAGCTAGACGGCAAACCACCAGGTAATTCTATCGGGCAGCGAAGCGTTCTGGATGACGTCAAAGGCTATATAGACGATAAGAAAGGTCGTGGTTTTCTCAAAGAACGTGGAAGGTGGTCGCGAATCGACAGGCTGCGAAAGCTCAGAAACCGCATTGCACATAGCAACGGAGAGCTGCACAAGAGTGACTGTATCTATAAATTCATCCATGAACATCAGGATGTAGAGCTGCTGAATGGCAGTCTGCTTTTTCTGAAGGACAGATTCTGTGAGAACGCCATTCATGAGTTCGCCGAGTTCGGCGCACACTTGCTCTCAGGTCTGTTTGGCAAGCAATCCGTGACCTTCATGAAGATCTACGACTATGGTGTTGTTCGGTAACATGAGGGAAAAAGGGACATCACTGATATCGACCGTTCGTGAGGGGAAGGAGCCTTCAGGGACATGCAAGTAAACGCTTGATGCAAGCGGCTTAGGGGTTAAGCGAGTGCTATTCAGTGATGTCCCTTGTTCCCTCCTCTAAGTTGACCCATCAACCAAGAGGATTCAAGAGCGATGAAACCGAGTGGATACTGGAAGGACGTTGAGAACGTGAAGGAGGAGATCGTCGCCTTTAACCTCACGCATTGCACACCCGGAGTGATGCCGAAGGAGAACGATCTCAAGGCAAGAGGCTTCGGTAGCCTCGCCAACGCGGTCCACCAACACGGCGGATTCAAGAAGTTCGCCTTGGAGCACGGCTACCAGACTTTCAGAAAGCCGAACGACTATTACAGGAAATTCGAGGTTCTTAAGCATGAGTTGCTCGATTGGGTTAGCCAGTTTGGGATTCCGGGATTCATGCCCACTGCCCAGCAACTTAAGGTGGCGTTCCCTCCTCGCCATGACCTGGTCTCAGCGATCGGCAAGCACGGAGGTTTTTCTCCAGTAGCTGAGAAGGCGTCTCTGAGAATGTCGCACGACAAGAAGCCAGACGGCTACTACGACGACATCACGAACCTCGCGAGGGAAGTTTATGCCTTTGTCGATGAGAATCATTTGTCGAGTATTATGCCAACCGCAGGTCAATTGGGAGAAGCGGGCCAAACTGGGCTCGTCCGGGCTATTTGCTCTCATGGTGGTTTCTGGTCGGTCGCGAACTGTCTGGGCCTCACTCCGAATCGCAAACAAAAGGGCTATTGGACGGAAGAAACGGTCGATCTCGAACTTCAGGAGTATCTGAGACTCGCCCAGATCGAGGGAGTAATGCCCGCGGATTTCGAGCTTCGCGAGGCGGGACGAGCAGATCTCGCCGTAGCAATCTCTCGGAACGGAGGGGGGATGCATGCGGCCGCCCAACGGCTCGGCCTCGCCACTCGCGCTCAGAAGCCCGACGGGTACTGGAATGATGCCGAAGCGATTGAGCGAGAGCTGCTCGCATTCGTCTGGGATTATGGGACGCAGGGTCGCATACCGACCCAAGCAAACCTGATGAAGGCAGGAAGAGCCGATCTCGCGATCGCTATCTCGCGGTACGGCGGAGGATGGTCAAAGGTCGCCAAAGAACTGGGTCTTGAACTCACTCAGATGCCCAAGGACTTCTGGAGCGACATAGAGAACGTGAAATCATCCATTCTGGCACTGAACGAGCGAAGGGGTCGCCCCGGAGAGATGCCCACAAAGACCGACCTAGACTTGGCTGGGGAATTCAGCCTCGGTGCAGCGATCGAGAAAATCGGCGGGTATCCAGCGGTCGCCGCGATGTTCGGTCTTTCGGCTGGGACAATCTCACTTAGGCCGAGATCCAGGGAGGAACTGATCCTGGCTCACGAACTGATGAGCTTCGTGGCCATCGACCTGGAGGACCATAAGGTCCTTGCGGGCGGAAAGACACGCGACGTAGACATCATCATTCGTCCGCTCAATCTTATCGTTGAATACGACTCCCATCACTGGCACAAAGAGAACACCGAGCAGGACAGGACAAAGACCGAGGCTCTTCAGGACGGCGGTTGGAAAGTAGTTCGAGTACGGGAAGAGCCGCTGGATCGGATTTTTCCGTCGGATGTCCTCGTCCGTAAGGGGCAGTACAAGGCAATATGCAATCGTGTGCTTCTGCATCTACAGGAGACGCAAGGTGTCCGATTGGAAGGGTTGGACCACTATCTTTTGAAGCGAGACCTTGGGAACATCGCGGTTTGCAACCTTTACATCACGGATATTCTTCGCACCAGAAGAGGCTGGGTTAACGAGGAGTGATGGGGAGCCCAGGGGTCGAAGTTTGTAGTTCCGGGGACACCATACCTAACTCCGTTAAATTAAGTGTGGTGTCCCCGGAACTGGGCACTGCGCCAACCCGGGTCACCCTGAATCAGCGTCGAATATGACTACATGGGTAAACAGTCAATTCCCACGACCGGACTTTCACCGGCAAGTCCAACGGCATTATGGGCTGCAGAACTCGGTCTGACCCTGCGGAGCCGATTCGAGCTATTTTCTTCGCCGCATTGTCTTCAACCCCTTCTGCCTCTCGGCTTCGGGCATTTCCGCGGTATCACTCATACACACCGGCGGCCACGAAGACGTCCTTGCCCGGCACGCGGTAGATGTAGCTCAGCTTCTTCGAGGGCGTTTTCTCGCCGGGCTTGGGCCACATGTAGTCGACCCAACCCTCGCCCTTCGACTTCGCCAGCTCGACGAATTCCTTGAAGAGAAGCTTCCTGTCAGGGCCTTTGTCCGGGGTCTCGAGCAAGTTCTTGCCGATGAGACTCGGACTGATTGGGTGTGCGAGCATCGTTCCTTCGAGATCCATCATGAAGACGTAGGAGTCCTTCCACACGAAGGGACCGTCCTTCTTGTTGATTTCCGCAATGGCGGCATCGATGCCTTTGTCAATGACCAATTGCGCCGCTTCCTTGCACTTGGCCACGCACTCCTCCTTGGTGGCACTTTCGGCGAAGACGTTTCCGGCGAGACAGAGCCCGACAAACAGCGCAGCCGCAACGACAGCCTTCCGCATCTTGGGTCCTCCTGCTTGTGTGGTCCGGAATTTCCCAGATGAGTAGGGTCCAACCCGACGGATCGCCTCACCCGGTTGATCCGATCGAGCATTTCATCCAATCGCCCCAACGAATTCAATACACAATTGGTCCCAACCAAGTCCGGACGTCCGAGCAGTCATCACCGTAGATACCCTCGACCCCTCCGACCGCGACGGTTTGGACTCTCACGACGGCCCGTCCCCGTCCGGCTCGTCGCCGCATCAGGTGCCGGTGGTCCTCGATGAAGGCGTGGCCCAGAGGAGTGGTACGGGGATCTATCATGTCGAAACCTTTCCCGATCCGCCCGCCCGATTCCCAAGCCGACGCCCGCGGTGACCACGCCGCCGGGGCGGATCAGCAGCGGCCGCCGGCGCGAGCCGCGCGAGCGATGCCCCGCGGTCACTTGGCCACCTTCACCTCCAAAGTCACCTTGTTCGCCCCACCGGAGTTGCGGACCAGCAGCTTGAACTTCCCGTCTCTCGCCGGCGTGAACTTCAATTCACATTTCGGGCCAGGGCTGGTGTCCTTGCCGACCACCTTCTTGTTCTCGTCGTAGACGAACAAATGCACGTCTGTCTGCTTGTCACCCTTCGTCGTGGCGATGACCTCCTCGCCGGCCGAGAACGCCAGGATGATGGCGAACTCGCCCTTATCCTTCATTTCGACCGTCTTGCCCTTGAATTCCGCTCCCTTGCCCTCGTCGGTCGCCTTGACCTCCTCCGCCCGCCCGCTGCACAGCATCGCAAGCGCGAACAGGGCCGCCAGCGCGCCCACCTGCCAGTTCTTCCAGGCCATAACGTTCTCCTGTCGGTTGCACCTGCGGCAGCCAGTGCCGGAGGGCCCGTGCCCACATTGGAATGGCTGGGACACCCACCAGGCAGACTTCGCAACGCGCAGGGGCTGCCACCCTTCAAGTCCCGCTCCCGCGTCTAGCGAGAGGCGGCCGAACTCTTGTTTCTGCTGACCCGCAATAGAATCCGGTCCGGTCTGCAGAAGACAAATCCGCTCGGGGCCGGATACGGAATTAACCGCCTTGAAAGTAAGGACTTTGGCCTCATAGTGTCAAGCTCCCGCTGGAATCTTATGCAGACCCGACGGTCCGCAGAATCACCCGCCGTTGCCTCGACGCCGCTGGACGCACCCCGAAAGCTGAGGGAAAAAGGGACATCACCGACATCGACCGTTCGTGAGGGGAAGGAGCCTCAGGGACATGCACGTAAACGCTTGATGCAAGCGGCTTAGGGGTTAAGCAAGTGCTATTCAGTGATGTCCTTTTTCCCCTCCCCCTTCGGATGGTTGATTGTTATTATGAACTCAGCCACATATGTAGCTAACGTCTCAGATTGTTCGATGATCAGGCCGTGATCGACACCGGGCATCAGCACGCGAGGGGCTCCGAGGGCCGCGGCCGCCTTCTCCACGATCGCGGCGTTGACCAGGGGGTCCTTCTCGCCGCCGATCACGAGCTTGGGACAGGGGATGTCCCCCAAGCGTTTGCCTGGCCTCCAGTTGGCAAGCGCGTCGACGTTGGCCCGCGCCGCTTCCCACCGCTGCTCGTGGCCCTCCATGAGGAGGCGGATCCAGAAACCCCCGATGGGCATGGTCGGGCACAGCCATGACATCGCCTCGTAGAACGCCGCCCCGTCGTCTTTCAGCTTCCTCTGAATCTCCACGGCGCCAGGCGGGTTCGGCATCCCGTCGACCCACGCTGGGGCGGCGACGGTCAGCGAGCGGGCCTTCGCCGGGTGATCGAGCGCGAACTGCATCACGATGGCGCTCCCGAGCGAGTGCCCGACCAGGTGTGGTACCTCGATCCCTAACGCGTCGATGAAGGACCCCAGATCGCCGGCGAGCGACGGGATGCTGTAGTCGGAATCGGGGCCCGTGGTCCGGCCGCGCCCGCGTACGTCGTAGGCGATGCCGTGCCAGGGCTTGGTCAGCGGGCTCGCCAGCACCGGCTCCCACCACGAACTGGTCGCCCAGTTGCCGTGGACGAAGACGATCGTGCCGAGCCCGCCCCGCGTCCCATTTTCGATGTAATGGACGTTCAGATCGCCCGAGTTGATGAACGGCATGGTAGTCCCTCGGAAAAAGCGCTGATTGCCCGGCGGTCAGGTGCCGGTTGTTACCGCCGAGTCTTGTGATGGCTGCGAAAGCGCTGCCCGTTGGAATCCTTCACCTGCCGGACGAAAGCCTCCTTCTCTTCCTCCGACATGGCAGCCTTGCCACACACGAAGATGTCAATCGCTTTCTTGCCCTCGAACGTGCCGTGCAGCAGGAACGCTACTCGCTCCATTTGATCGAGCAGCCAATGCTTGGGTGCTGCTGCTGCGGCGCTGTGCCGGTCTGGGCAACCTGCAGCATTGCCTCGAACAATTCGCGGCGGGCGTTTGGCGCGGGGTTGGAGGGGGTGGCGGCGTCGATACGTCCGCGGTATTGCAAGCGCAGGTTGGCGTCGAAGCCGAAGAAATCGGGCGTGCATACCGCGCCGTAGGCTCGTGCCACCTCCTGCGTGGCGTCGAGCAGGTAAGGGAAGGGGAAAGCCTTCTCTATCGCCCAGCGGCGCATGTTATCGAAGGAATCCTCCGGGTAATTCACCGTGTCATTGGACATGATGGCGACGCTGCCGATGCCGTGTTCCTTCAACTCGCGCGTATCGCGGATGATCCGGTCGATCACCGCCTTGACGTACGGGCAGTGGTTGCAGATGAACATCACCAGCAGCCCACGCGGTCCTTTCACGCTCTCCAGCGTATAGGTTTTCCCGTCCACGCCTTTGAGCGAGAAGGGGCGGGCGCTCCAGCCGATGGTTGCTTGCGGCGTTTCAAGGGCGGCCATGGGTTTTTTCTCCTGTTCGCAGATGGACCCACTTTCATAAGGGCTTAACGGTATTCACACCGAAATCCTCTCGACAATCCCCCGCGTGACCTGCTTCTGCCGCCGGTCGTAAAGCCCGGTCGTCCTGGGCTCGGTGTGCCCGGCGAGGTACTGCACATCCTCCAATTTTGCGCTCTGCGTCAGCAGTTCGGTGATCGCCGCCACCCGGAAGGAATGCGGCGACAGCCGCTTGGGCAGCCCGGCGTCTTTTAGCCGCCGCGTGATGAGCTCGCAGATCACCTTCGTTGTCAGAGCATTGCCGGTCAGTTGCCTCGTCCTCCAAAGCGTCGAGCGGAACAGCGGCCGCCCCATCTAATCCGCTCAGACGCTTACCGCATTCAGATTGGCGCTGGATCGCTCCGAAATCAAGTCTCAAGCAACGGACGGTGCGGCGTCAGCCGATCCGTCCGCTTGTGGTTTCCTCCTCGGCTCGCTTGACTCGTGCTTGCCCACCGCGTACGTCGAAGCCTAATGTGCCGGCCGGCACATTATCGTCGAGTCACCGCCGCGAAGCCTCCGCGATTCCTGGGGCGAGACCTGGCTGGCTGAGGACGTGGGCTAGCCTACGCCTCGTTCTACAATCCGTTCCGGGCCCTCAAGGCCGTGCTCACGATCGATCCACTCCGGAAATTCCGCATCATGTACCAGGTTCTCGGCAATCTTGGCCTGGTCCGCTCGGCCTGGGCCTCGCGGCTGGCTGGGCCGGCTGAAGTGGGGCCGCATCGAGAAGGCGAGCGCGGCGCCGGGTCCAAAGTATCAGCTCGTTTTGCCGAGCGGCCGGAGCTTACAACCGGCCGAGCCTGACATTCGCTCTTGAGTGCCGGGACCCGCCGGGTCGCCGTGCGTTGCGTTGTTCGAACCAAAAGTCCACGAATTCCGACTGCCTTTTCCAGCGGCCGCTGCTCGCCTTGATTCGCATGTTTTCAGCGATTCATTGCAGCCGCGAAGGTCGCCTTGTTAGACTGAGCCTTACAATCGAGAGAGCTTCTTGTCTGGTTGTCCCCTCGCGAGCGAAGAACGTGCGATCGAACGAAGACCCGCTACCGCTACTCACCGCTCTGAAGTGGAATTCGGAGGGACTGATTCCAGCCATCGTGCAGGAGGTGGAAAGCGGCGAGGTGCTGATGATGGCGTGGATGGACCAATCGGCCTTGCGGAAAACGCTCGAGGTCGGGCAGACCCATTTCTACTCGCGGTCGCGCCGCTCCCTGTGGCACAAGGGAGAGACGTCCGGACACGTTCAGGTTGTCGAATCGATCCATGTCGATTGCGATGCGGACGTGCTGCTGGTCAAGGTCCGCCAGCAGGGCGGCGCCTGCCACGAGGGCTATCGTTCGTGCTTTTTCCGGCGCGTGAATGAGGCCGGCGCACTGGAAGTCGTAGAGACGCCGATCTTCGACGCCGAGACGGTGTACGCACAGGATCGAGAGCCGTCCAGAGGCAGTGATCCCGTGACTGGCGTGTCGTGAAACTGGACGTCGCGTGAACCCTTCGGGCAAACGGACTTTCCCGTCTCGGCCCCGGGGCATTAAACTTCATGGGTACCAGGCTCGGCAACAGAGTCACCCGGCCGATGTTGAAATTCCGTGGTTCGAGTCATAGCCGAGGAATTGAGGAATTGACTGATGCGAAAACCGCGACTCATGACGCCCGGTCCCGCCAATGTTCCTGAAGACGTGCTCCTGGAACTGGCCCGACCGGTGATCCACCACCGTTCGGCCGAGGCCAAGCAGGTGATTGTTGAGGTGACCGACGGTCTCAAGGAGGTGTTCCAGACGCAAAACGATGTCCTGATCCTGACGGCCTCAGGAACGGGTGCCATGGAGGCCGCGGCGGTCAACACGGTGCCTCCGGGGGGCAAGGCGCTGGTCTTGAGCGCAGGCTACTTCGCGGCGCGCTGGGGGAGTATCTGCAAGGCCCATGGAATCAACGCGGTGATTCTCGAGACCGAGTGGGGGCAGCCGGTTGACCCCGATCAGGTCGCCCTGGCGCTGCGGCAGCATCCCGACACGGTCTGCGTGATGGGTACGCTGAGCGAGACATCGACGGGAACCGGCCATCCGGTCGAGGCGATCGGCCGGGTCGTCGCCGCAACTCCGGCCGTCTTTGCCGTCGATGGCATCTCGGGCGTCGGCGCCATGGAGTGCCGGACCGACGAATGGGGCATTGACCTGCTCTGCGTCGGCTCGCAAAAGGCCCTCATGCTTCCGCCCGGGCTGGCTTTCCTGTCGGTCAGCCCCAAGGCCTGGGCCAAGATCGATGCATTCGAGTCGCGCAGCTTCTATTTCAACCTCAAGGTGGCGCGAAAGAAGGCCAAGGAATTCGACACTCCGTACACCCCGGCGCACACCCTGATCCTGGCCCTGCGGGCCTCCCTGCGGCGCATCAAGGAGGAGGGGATCGAGGGCGTCTGGCAGCGGCACCGCCGGATGAGCGAGGCCTGCCAGGCGGGCGTGCAGGCCCTGGGAATGGAGCTCTTCAGCGCGCGGCCCGCCGAGGGGCTGACCGCCTTCCGCGTTCCCCAGGGACTGAAGGATTCCGATATCCGGAACAAGCTGACCGAGCGGTTCGGAATCACCACGGTCGGCGGGCAGGACAAGCTCAAGGGGAAGATCGTGCGGATCGGCCACCTGGGCTATACCGACGAAATTGATGTCGTTGCCACGCTGGCCGCACTGGAGATGGCCCTGGCCGAACTGGGCCATGACGTCGAGCCCGGCTGCGCCGTGGCCGCGGCCCAGCAAGTCTTGATGGGCCAGCGGACCGCGGCAGCGGTGGGTTAGGTTAAGACCAGCGCCGGGTACCGCTGGAGAAACAGCGGCATGCGAGCCTCCTGGCGAGCCCGGGACGTCAAGGCTCGGCGGGGGCTTCTCCCTCCCGGCTTCTCGATTCTGGCATGGCCTCGTGTAATGGAGATCCCTGATCGTGACGCATCGCGTGCTGGTGACCGACAAGCTTGCCGAGGAAGGACTGGCCCTGCTGCGAGCCGAGAAAGGAATCGAGGTCATCGTCGATACCAGGCTGGCCAAGGACCCCCCGGCGCTCAAGACGGCCCTGAATGATGCCGATGGGATCGCGGTCCGGTCGGGAACGCAGTTGACGGCCGAGGTCCTCCAGAACCAGGCGCGGCTCAAGGCCATCGTCCGCGCCGGGGTCGGCGTGGACAACATCGACGTCCCGGCCGCGACCCGCCAGGGCATCGTGGTCATGAACACCCCCGGGGGCAACACGGTCTCGACGGCCGAGCACACCATGGCACTGATGCTCGCCCTGGCCCGCAACGTGGCCGTGGCCAATGACAGCCTCAAGTCGGGAAAGTGGGACCGTAACGCCTTCACCGGTACCCAGCTCGAGGGCAAGACCCTGGGCGTGGTCGGTTTGGGCCGGGTCGGCCTCGCCGTGGCCCGGCGCGCCCTCGGCTTCGGCATGACCGTGGTCGGTTTCGACCCGCTGCTGTCGGCCGAGAAGGCGCTCGAGAATGGGATCGAGAGCGTGTCGCGGCTCGACGAGCTCTGGCCCCGCTGCGACTTTATCTCGCTGCACACGCCGCTCAATGCCGAGACGCGCAACCTCATCGACGCCCGCGCGATCGGCATGATGAAGCCTTCGGTGCGAATCATCAACTGTGCGCGGGGCGGCCTGATCGACGAGGCCGCCCTGGTCGAGGCGCTCTCCAGCGGCAAGCTT
This sequence comes from Isosphaeraceae bacterium, assembly GCA_049579985.1. Taxonomy (GTDB): domain Bacteria; phylum Planctomycetota; class Planctomycetia; order Isosphaerales; family Isosphaeraceae; genus Aquisphaera. Next base: position 10,960 of record JBAUOX010001182.1, read on the forward strand.
GGCGGCGCAGCCGTTGATGTCTTCGATCCCGAGCCGCCTCCCGCCGACCTCCCGCTGATCAAGCATCCCAGGGTCCTGGTCACTCCTCATCTCGGCGCATCGACCGAGGAAGCCCAGGTGTCGGTCTCCATCGAGGCTGCGCGGCTGATCTCTGATTACCTGGTCCGGGGACAGGTCCGGTTCGCCGTCAACATGCCGACGCTCGACCGCGCCGAACTCGAGGACGTCCGGCTCTACCTTGACCTGGCCTGGCGGCTGGGCATGATTCATGCCCAGATGGACCGCGGAACGCTCAAGAACGCGCGCCTGATTTACCGCGGTGAGGTGGCCCTCAAGAACACCAAGCTGATGACGGCGAGCTTCGCCGCGGGGCTGATGGAAAAGGCGCTCGAGCAGCCGGTGAACCTGGTCAATGCCTTGTCGCTGGCGCGCGATCGGGGCCTGGAAATCGAAGAGCGCACGGCCGAGGCCCCAGGCGATTTCGGCACCATGATCCAGAGCGAGGTGACGACCGAGCGAAAGACGTACGTGGCCGCCGGGACCCTCTTCGGCAAGCAGTTTCTGCGCCTGGTGCGCCTGGGTTCTTACCGGCTCGACGCCCACATGGACGGCACCCTTCTCGTCTTTACTCATCTGGACCGCCCGGGCCTGATCGGCTTCATAGGCAAGACCCTGGGCGACGAGGGAGTCAACATCGCCCAGATGAATGTCGGCCGCGAGCACCAGGGGGGAGAGGCAATCGGCGTCGTCAACCTCGACTGCGTCCCCACTCCGACGGCGCTCGACGCCGTGCGGAAGCATCCCCACATCCTGAGTCTCAGCGTCATCAAGCTGCCGCCCAGGGGAACCTTGCCTGCGTGGCTGGCCCTGTGATTCATTGCGAGACGAAGCGATAGGATCGACCATGGACCTGAAAGACTTGAATCCCGCCAAGCAGGTATTCTCCCTGTTCGACGAGTTCAGGGAGTTCGCGTTCAAGGGAAATGTGATCGACCTGGCCGTGGGCGTGATCATCGGCGGCGCCTTCGGCAACATCGTCAAATCGCTTGTCGATCACATTATCATGCCGATTATCGGCATTATCCTCCCGGGCGACAAGGGCTACGAACACTGGGTGTTCAGTGTCAACGGTAAGAACATTCCGTACGGTCTGTTCCTTGGAGACATCGTCAACTTCCTGATCGTGGCCGCGGCCCTCTTCTTTTTCATCGTGAAGTTCCTGGGCTGGATCATGCATTTTAAGAAAGAAGAGGCCAAGGCCCCTCCGCCACCAACCAAGGAGCAGGAATTGCTCACCGAGATTCGCGACCTGCTCAAGCAGCAAGTGCAAGGCGGCCATGTGCCTGGTCCGGCCGGATCTTCGTAGACTTTGGCATGCCTTCGCTCACCACTTGTCGATCGGTCCAGACGGCACCGGCACGTGGGCTTCAAAATGGCCTGGTAGGCTGCTGGAGGGGCCGGCGACGCGGACGGCCGCGACAGTCTCGTCGAACAGGGCCACACTCGAGAGCTTGATCAACCGGAGATAGAAGGGCTTGGGCATCCGCGTAAAGTGGTAGTACCACTTGAGAATCTTGCGGAACTGAAGGCAGGCGTAGAACTCCCCGCGGCGCTCGAAAAGACCGTGGAAATGGCGGCTCATCAGGTCCAGACGCTCTTCGAACCCAGGGTCGGGCCCGGGCTCGCCTGTATGTGCCCACTGGTCGAGCTGGCGGAAGAAGAACGGATTGGCCAGCGCTCCGCGGCCGATCGAGATCGCCGCGCAGCCTGTCGCCTCGAACATGGCCGCCGCATCGGCGATTGTCCGTACGTCACCGTTGGCCACGACGGGAATTCGTTCCACGGCCTCGACCACGGCGCGGATGCCGTGCCGGTTCACAGCGCCGGAGAACCCCTGTGCGCGCGTTCTGCCGTGCACGATCACCGCGGCCGCACCCACCTGCTCGAACTCGCGGGCCAAGACCGGCGCGGTCAGCGATTCGTCGTCCCAGCCCAGCCGCATCTTGACAGTGACCGGGATCGAAACGGCCCGCACCACGGCGCCCACCAGCTCGACGGCGCGATCGACCTGGCAGAGCAAGGCAGAGCCGCCACCGCCGCGGACCACCTTCCTGACCGGGCAGCCCATGTTGATATCCACGACGGTTGCCCCGTGCGCCTCGACCCAGCGAGCGGCTTGCTCAATCTCGAGGATGACGTGTCCGTAAAGCTGGATCGCCAGCGGGCGGTCCTCGACGCAGGTTTCGGCCAGCTCCAGCGCCCTGCGCCGCTGCTCGATCAGCGACCGGGCGTTGACCAGGTCGGTCGTCGCCAGCCCAAGACCTCCACAGCTCCGCACCGCGAGTCGGAAGGCAAGGCTCGTGTAGCCGGCCAGCGGAGCCAGGAAGAAGCGCGAGGGAACCGCGACCTCACCGACCGTGAGCGGCTCGCGGACAATCGGCGGAGCGGGCGGGTACAATTCTTGTTGGTCTTCCAACGGAACGCTCTCCGTGGACACGGGGCGGGACAACGAAGTCATTGTATTCGCGCAGGGCCTGATTCACGATGTCAGTTCCTCTTCGTTCCTGCTGCGACCTCGACGCGGAAGCCTGGGTGCTCACCGAGAAGCCAGGGCAGCGGCTCCTGGCCGAGGTGACCGAGGTCCCCGAGCCGCGGCCTGCCGACATCAGCCGGTGGAGGAAGCTTGCGCCCCCGCACGTCGTCGCCGCCGCGGTCCGGCTGGCCGCCTGCCGGGCCAGGGCCCAGGTGAAATTCTCTCGTGGCGATCGGATGTGGCTCGACCCCGTCGGCCTCGAGCAAGCAACCGGCGAGGCAGTGGCCCGCCACAAGGCCGGCCGCTTCGCCTGTCCCCTTGTCGTCGATCTCTGTGCGGGGATCGGCGGCGACTCGGTGGCCCTTGCACAAAAGGCAAAGGTGTTGGCCGTGGATTCCGACCACGGAATGTGCCGTCGACTTGCCTGGAACGCCGCCGTTTACGACGTCGCAGACCGCGTCCGACCTTGCCGGTCACGGGCCGAGTTGTTCACGATTCCGCCGGGTGCCTGGATCCACATTGATCCCGACCGTCGAGCCGTGGGGCAGGGGCGAGCGCGACGCCTGACCGGTTACACTCCGGGCCTGGAGTCCCTCCGCAGTTTCGTGCGACTTGCCCCAGGCGGAGCCATCAAGCTCAGCCCTTCCAGCGACTTCGCGGCGCACTTCCGCGGCCCGGAACTTGAGGTCGAGCTGATCAGCCTGAGAGGAGAATGCAAGGAAGCCACGGTCTGGTTCGGAGCAGCGGCCACCTGCCGGCTCAGAGCCACGCGCCTTCCCGAGAACGTCACCTGGACGGACGGTGATGGTGGTATCTCGGCGTCTCTCAGGGTCCCTGTCGTTCCGGTCTCGGCCTTCGTCTACGATCCCGACCCGGCCCTGCTTCGCGCCGGCTTGCTCGACTCCTTCGCCGCCGCCCACGGTTTGAACCGGATCGCGGCGGACATCGATTACCTGACCGGGGATCGGCTCGTGAATACGCCTTTTCTCAGCCCCTTCGAGGTCCAGAGCGTCCATCGCCTCGACATGAAGCAGCTCAGGCGGCTGGTCGCCGAGAAGGAACTCGGGCCCGTGGAAATCAAAATGAGGGGGCTGGACCTCGCACCCGAGACGCTGCGAACCCAGCTTCGGGTCCGAGGCTCGCATCCGGCCACGCTGATTCTGGCGGGCGGGGTGGGACCGGCCAAGGCGATTCTGGCTCAAAGACCAAGCGAACTCACTACGCCGAGGAATCGACCTTCGTAGGTCGAAGGCGGAGAGAATCCTCGAGGGCAACCAAAATGGCAGGCGACAGATCACCGGATATGAATAAGCAGTCAGCGAACCAAGGGGACCGCCTGAAACACGCTCTGCTCCTGGAGGTATTGGAGGGCACCCAAGCCTGGCCCGACGTCACATACGCCGAAACCCACGCCGGGTCGGGAATCTATCGAGCGAAAGGTCAATCGGCTCAGAAACCGGACAAACAATACATCCGCCTGCTCCGCGAAGAAGTCGAGCGAACTCACCTCGATGAGGGAGACAATGGACCGGGGGCAGCCTACCTCAGGTGGCTGAAGGAGTGGTGGGGATCACCCTCGAACGACGACACCTATTATCCAGGCTCGGCGTTGACGGCCTCTCATTGGTTAACGGGGCACCGCCCACCAGAGCAGTTCGAGATTCGCTTGACCGAGGGCGACAAGGAGACTTGCGACGATTTGAGGAGAGCTCTCGTCATTCCTGAAGACCAAGTCAAGCAGGGCTCATTCGACGTCTATCTGGATTGGCTGACCGAGACGGACAACCTTGTCCTACTGGTCGACCCGTTCGGGATCGTGACCAAGTTCGGGGAGTCGGGGGCCTGCTGCGGGCCGGAGAGAGGCCAGATAGACCATGACGTCGTGGAGAAGATCCTCGACCTCTGTGCCCACAAGGAGCGGGCGATCGTCCATTTCTGGTGGTCGTCAGCACAAGGGTACAAATATTATCACGCAGCGACAACTTGCTTGTTCGAGGGCTGGAGAGGCCAGCAAGGGGCAGTGACGCATCGTGAATTCCACGACAAACATAATCACAGGAGCACAATATTCGGGATCGGAACCGGGGCAGAGATCGTCGACGGGCTTCCGGGAAGGAAAAGTTGGGTGAAATCCTGGCTCAAGTCTGTGATCTACGAGAAACCCCGCAGGAGGACGAAATGAAGAGGATCGATGCCCGTAACAACGGAGGCACTATGTCTGCGACTTGCACGCGAAGCACGCCAGGCACAGGTTCGCGGCCCGCGTCGGCCCGCCGTGGCTGGTGGCGATAACGTGGTCAATCTCGAAAGTGGTGTCGTCGTACTCCCGGGGCATGCGGCAGTATTCGCAGCAGTTCCCGGCCCGTCGCAAAACCACCTCTCGCAGCGCGCGATCCATGCATGCTCAGTGTGTTTTCGTCATACCGTTACTCGTGCGGCGCTTGAGGGCGCGACGAGCCCTGGACTTGATGATGCCAAGGAGGCTACCGATGCGGCTGTACGCCTCGACCTCGGCCTGCTCATCGGAGGTGAGCGTGCCTGCGCGCCTTGGCGGCGAGCGTGTGCATGCGGTCCTTGTCGGCGGGGCTGAAACCCAGCGTCAAAATGCCCTTGGCTGCCGCCGCGGAGAACGCAGCTTCGTCTGGTCCTGCAATCCGGGTCAGGATGGCCGCCTCATGGTAGGGTAGCTCGGTCTGCTGCATACACGGTCCTTTGGAGGAAGCACACTTTCCTGAACGAGTTTACCTTCGCAGACCTGCCCAAGGGAAGCACATCCGCAAGCCTGCGGCTCCTTAATCCTGCGGCCGCAGGTCTCCCAGTCCCAGACCGTCGGTGCATTACATAAAGACCTGTCCTTGACAGTTTCAAGGGCTATTTTTTTGTTTTTCGTGGGGATGCCGGCGGCCTATTTCGGCAGCAAGAATTGTGACCATTTGGACACTACCTAACGGGCCGAGTCTGCTGCCGCTCAAGCACACTTCACTTTCGGGGATTGCGTTCCTCTCAGGGCCGACCTGTGACAGAGCCAATCGGGTAACTCAAGCCTGTCGCCTCAAGCGTATCGCGTCGGAACACGACCGCCGAAGTGGCCGTATCGGAGATTTTACCGATCACCTCTGTCCGTGCCCCTCGATACTCCGGTCGGCCGAACGGCGGGGTCTGAAGACCCTCGCCGAACGAAACAGATTCGCATCGGGGGTGTTGAACCCTTCCATCAGAGCATCTTCATGGCTTCGCGGGGTTATGTGCGGCTCCGGGACTTCAAGCCCACCAAAGCCAAGGTGGAGCGGTCGGAAATGGAGACGGTTGTCCAGGAATTCCGGCGCTTTCTGGAAGCCGCGGTCGACGGGGAGGCGAAGGATCAGACTATAATGGTGGAGATTCGATGAACGGGGCCACGATCTGGCTGAGAGGGGAATCTTCTCATGGCAACCATGACATTCGAGCCAATGACGGTTCCGCTGCGCGAGGATGAGTACGGTGCGATCCGGGTGGGCAACACCCGGGTATTACTCGACCTTGTGATTCATGCGTTCCGAGAAGGCGCCAGTGCGGAAGGCATTGTCGAGTCCTATGACGCTCTGAATCTGGCGGATGTGTATGCCGTCATCAGCTACTACCTGCGTCACCCCGAGCCGATCGACGTTTACCTGCGGCGGCGTGAGCAGGAGGCCCAAGTGATTCGAGCCAAGATCGAGGCTTCCCAGCCACCACGACCCGACCTCCGCGCCATGTTGATGGCACGCGCCCGGGCGAAGGGGATAACGGATGCTCAAGCTGATTAGCGATCAGAACTTCAGCGGGCGCATCCTTTATCAATCTACTGCGGCGGAATTGGGGGAAATGATCTGCCAGAGACGTAACAGACGATCGTAAGCGGCTCGCGGATCCACGATCGAAGGGGACGCGCCTCGCTTTCCGTGGGCGACCCAGTTTCGATATTTCCTCACCTGGTTAACCTGTTCGACAAGATCCCGATTCAGGCCCTTGTAGGACTCGAGCACATGAAAAAAGCTCCCACTCTCGATCCTCTCGATCGCATCATTGGTGGCCTTCACCAGAATAACATGGACGATCTCTTTCTCCTCAACTTCCTTTTGTAC